>NZ_JBEOVM010000009.1:0-129075 GCF_040295505.1 Streptomyces sp. NPDC002790
GGCCGGCTTCCCGGGGTCCTTCATGGCCACCGCGGGGTTGTTTCCCGCCCCCTCGGGCCGGTGGTTCCCGGTTTTACCGGGCGGGGCGTCGGGACCGCGGTCCCTCAGCCCCGCGCGGGAGCACCCGTGCGTGGCGTGCGGGTCAGCCGCGCAGCGAGTCCAGGATCTCGCCGATCCTCGAGGCGACCGTCTCGGCCGCCCCCTTGGCGTACGAGGAGTCGACCGCCTCGTAGGTGATCCTGGCGTAGCTCCTGGCCTCGGCCATGTTCTTCGCGCCGCCCTCCAGCATCGACATGACGTTGGTGTGCGGGAACGGCGAGTGCTTCCTGATGTCCAGCGCGGTGTCGGTGGACAGCTCCGGCGACACCCCGACGAACACCCCGTCACCCACCTGGAGAACCCAGATCGGCGCCTTCGCCGTGCCGTTCGGAGTGAACGTGTACTTCTTCGCCGGCGCCGTCGGATGGCCGCCGGTCACCGCGTCGACCGTGGCGGAGCCGGTGACGAGGCGCAGGGTCGAACCGCCCCCGCCTCCCGCCGTCCTGATGGTCTCGCTGACCCGGACGACCTCGGTGCCGAGGCGTTCACCCTGGACCGTCAGCAGGATCCAGCCCGCGTCCGCGGCGTCGACCTGGGACCACTTCTTGTCCTTGTCGATGGTGTACCGCTTCGAGCGGAACGCCGGTGACTGGTCGCCGCAGGCGCCGACGAGGAAGAGCCCGACGACGCCGTCTCCGTACTGCTCCTCCACGTGCGCCGCCGTCGCGCCCGCGAGATCGGCGGTGATGGGCAGGTCGCCGTTTGCCATCACCGACTCCATCATCACCGAGGACTGGACGTCGTAGTTGGTGAGGACGGCGACGGGCTTGCCGTCGAGGTCGTCGAAGCGGGTGACTCGGACGCTCTTGTCGGACGGGCCCGCCTCGCCGGTTCCGAGCCACCAGCCCTCGTTGGTCAGGACGTCCCGGTTGACGTTGACGTCGCACTTACCGGTGCCGTGGCCGACACGGGCGGGCCGAAGTCCCTTGACCGCGGCGGCGATTGCGGCCGAAGCGGACTCGGTGATCAGCCGGATGTACCGGGCGGCCCCCGCCGAGCTGTCGGCGGCCTGCACGTGCGGGGCGGAGAAGGTGTGCGTGACCGTCACGACGATGTCGTCCGTCGCCACTCCGGACGCCTTGGTGATGGCCGTCCTGATCGCGGTGATCGCTTCCTCGCTGATCGACGTCAGATCGAGGACGGCCAGGGCGACGCGGTGTGCGCCGTTCTCCAGCAGCAGGATCCGTACGTGCAGGTCGTCGTGGACGGTGGTGAAGCCGTCCAGCGGCAGCAGGGACGGCGGGATGCTGATCGCCGCCTTCCCCGCTCCCACCTTCAGCCCGGAGCCGGTGCTCGATGCCCTCGCCGACGCGGCACCACCGGCGAGGGAGGTGGCAGTCACCGCGGCGGCGAGAGAACCGTTCAGGAACGACCGCCGGTGCAGAACACCTCCCTTTCGGCCTCTCTCGCCCGTGTTGTCATTCTTCGACTCCATTGACTCCTCCGTCACGTCCGAACGGTGGTGAAATAAAAGGGAATTGGGGTGCTCTGCCGACCTGGGTCTATCGCGACTGGCGCATGATCCAGTCCCTGATGCCCGGAACGGCGTAGGCGATGCGCCAGGTGCCCATGTGGGCGCTGGTGTCCGAGCCGGAGGGCACGGTGGTGCCGGTTTCGAAGGTGGCGTAGTTGACCGGGGCGTGCTGCCGCTTCAGGTCGCGCACGTCCGCGGCGAACTGTGCGGGGGTGGACCGGCCGTCCCAGACCGCGGCGCCGACCTCTGTGCCCTGCTCCTTGATGACCTTGGTGATGGCGTTCTCGCCGGGGTAGGCCTTGTCGTCGTCCTGCGAGACGAGGATCCACAGCTTGTCGTCGGCCAGCGGGGCGCACTGTTCGGAGGGCCACTGGCCAGCGACGATGAAGGCGGCGGCGAACAGGTCGGGGTAGGCGATGTTCAGGCCCAGCGACATCATCGCGCCCATGGACTGGCCGGTGGTGTAACGCCGGTTCTCGTCGATGCTGTACTCGCGTGTCACCGCCTCGACGAGGTTGGCCGTGGCGTCGAAGAGCGTCGACGGCTTGTAGGTGTCGTCGACCACGACGGAGCCGTACTCGGGTGCCAGCACGAAGGACTCGTGCCGCGCCTGGTCCTCGTCGCTCGCCCAGCAGACCGCGCCGAGCCCCTGTACCAGCGGGCCCTGCGTGGCGACGTTCACGACACTCGCGTCGTGCATGAACAGCACGAGCGGGTACCTCTTGCGGGGGTCGTAGTGCCTCGGGACGAAGAGGTTGTACTTCAGGGTCCGGCCGGTCGCGGGGTCGTCGAACGTGAACTGCCGGAAGTCGTCGACGATCAGGTTCACGACCTTGCTGGTGGTCACCGTCGTGTCGTCGGCCGGGTAGCGGCCGCCGCGTGTGGTGGTGACCGTGCCCTTCTGGGTCAGCTGCGCCTCGGCAGCGACAATGGTGCCACCCGGTGTGCTGTCTCCGACCTGCGGCGGCCCACCTTGTCCCGGGGCCCCGCCCGAGCCGCCACCCGGGCCCTGCTGCGTCACCCACAGCGCCGCCGCCTCGTCGTCGGCCGACAACTCGACGATGACATGACGCCCGTCCCTGCCGTGCTCGGCGAGCTCGACGATCCGGTTCGCGTACACCTTGGTGACGGTGCGGTCGGCGACGGCGAATGTCGAGGTGGTCAGCGCCGAGGTGTCGATGTCGCGGTCGTACTCGACCGCGACGGCGATCAGCTTCTGGCCGTCCCCGAAGACCTTGGTGATCGCGGTGGCGCGCCGGACATGAGCGGACGACGCATGGGCGTCGTCCGAGTCGGCGGCCTGGGCCGCGGTGCCCAGTACGGTCGCGGCTCCGACCGCGGCGGCTCCGGTGACGAACGTACGCCTGGCAACCAATGCAGACTCCTTCGCTGGCGGGAGGGCCATCACGAGGTCCGGTGATGGTTCGCTTTCGGGAGGGATCGGACATCGTCGCCCGCCTCGAAATCCCTTACGGGCAGGGAGACTTGAGTGATCCGGTTCCCGGCGACGGGCAGACGCTACTAAAGAAACTTTTCAACTCGCTGTGTGTGGCAGCGCGGTCGGGGGCGCCGCCTCGCTCTCGTCCGCCGTGTCGGCGACGCCCGTGGTGTGCCGGCGTACGCCGATCATGGCCAGGCTGATGGCGGCCGCCGCCAGCATGCCGATGCCTCCGACGAGGGCGCAGGTGTGCAGGGCGTCGGTGAAGCTCGCGCCGTAGGCGGACAGCGCCTGGCCGGTGGTCTCGGGGGTCTTGAGGTGGAGGAAGGCCCCGGCCTGGATGCCGACGTCCGACACCATGCCGCTCACCGCGCCCTGGTTGGCCTGGTCGAGGCCGGACTCGGCGAGGTGTCCGGGCAGTGTGCCCACGGTGCGCTGGGTGAGGATGACGCCGAAGACGGCCGGGCCGAGCGCGCTGCCGATCTGGCGCAGCGCGCCGTTGGCCGCGCCGGCCGAGCCGGCGAGGTGCCGTGGCACGCTGCCGATGGCGATCGTGGTGATGGGGGCGATGGCCAGCGCGATGCCGATGCCCAGCACGGCGATGACCGCGGCCGCTTCGCCGGTGCCGGTGGTGGCGCTGAACACGTCCACGAGCAGCCCTCCGATGCCCGCGACCACGAGCCCGGTGACCAGGAGCAGTCCCGGAGTGGTGCGGTTCATGAGGCGTCCGACCAGTGGGCCGAGGACGACGGTGAAGCCGTTGAGCGCGATGAGGCGGAGGCCGATGTCCCAGGTCGAGGCATGGTGGACGAGCGCGAAGTACTCGCTGAGCGCGAAGACGAGACCGACCTGTGCGAAGAGCGTGAGGCCCATGACGATCGCGGCACCGGAGAACGCGGACGACTTGAACAGACGCATGTCCAGCATGGGAGAAGGGGACCGGAGTTCCACCAGGACGAACGCCACCAGGCTCACGGCGGCGACCACGAACGCGATGACGGCCTGCGCCGACCCCCAGCCCGCGCTGCCGCCCTCGATGACCCCGTAGACGAGTCCGCCGATGGCGAGGATGGCGAGTACCTGTCCGGGGATGTCGAGGTGACGGTCACGGTCGGCGCGCGACTCGGTGAGGTAGAAGGCCCCGGCGACGATCGCGATCAGGCCGATGACGAGGGAAGGCAGGAACATCCACCGCCAGCCGACCTTGTCGACGAACACACCGGTGAACAGGGGGCCGAGCGTGAGGCCGAGGCCGAGCGCCGCCGTCCACCAGGCGATGGCCCGGGTGCGCTTGCGGGGATCCGGGCAGGCGTGGCTGATCAGCGCGAGGGTGGAGGGGAGCAGGGCGGCGGTGCCGATGCCGGTGAGGGCCTGGCCGACGCAGACCTGCACGATGCCACCTGCGGTGAGACACACCAGGGCACCGAGGCAGGAGACGGCGAGCCCGGCGAGCCAGGTCTTCTTGCGGCCGTAGAGATCGCTGATCATGCCGAAGGTGAGGAGCAGGGCAGCGGTCGGCAGGATGAACGCGTCGGCGATCCACTGCAGCCCGGTGGTGGAGGCGTCGAGCTCCTGCTGCAGGACGCCGAGCGCGACGGAGACGCCCACGACCGGCAGATAGGAGACGAACACCCCGACGCAGGCGAGCACGATCGTGGCGGTGGTGCGGGGTGGCCGCCCGGACCGTGGTGGTGCGGACTGTTGCGGGACGCGGGGCGTGTTGGCCGACATGGCACCTCATAGGTGGGTGAGTGGGCAGGGGCGGGCAAGGACAGCGGCGCGGAGGAGAGATCAAACCGCCGTGTGGGAACGGCAGTTGGTGTTCCGTCCGGCCCGTGGTGTGGGGGCGGTGCTCGGGACGGTATAGGCGCCGACCGCCCAGGTGATGCCCATGGGCGTGCAAGCTAAGGTGACCGTTGACGACGGAGGGCGTGACCTCGTCGCTCGGGCCGGGCCGTCGAATCCGTCCTCGGGATGCGCCTGTCGGCCACGGGCATGCCGAAGGCCGGGGGAGGTGCGCTGCACCAACCCCCGGCCTTCCCTTGTTTCCCCCGCCCCAGGCGTACGCGCCCGGGAACCCCGGCTGTCGCTACGCGACGGTCTCCGGCAGGGTGACGCCCAGCTTCTCCGCCCGTTCGGTCAGGTCGCTCCAGACCTTGGGGGCCACGGGGATGCCCGCCGCGGCGCGCTGGGCGGACACCGCGGCGCTGCGCTCACCCGGGTAGTGGACCTCATCGGCGTCGTCGGCCACCGGAAGTCCCTTGAGGGCGGCGAGAGTTGAGTCCGCGTCGGCCAGGAAGGCGTCCGCGCTGCCGAAGGCCGCCGGGTCGAGGGCGATGAGGAGGGCGTTCTGCCGGTGCTTGCGGCCCTCGGGGTCGTCCGAGTGGAAGGCCGCGAAGATCGGGGCGCCGACCAGGACGCTCGTGATCAGCTCGAACGCGAGGGACATGCCGGAGCCCTTGGCGCCGCCCAGCGGGAGCGGCATCACCGCCTCCTCCGGGTCCGTGGTGGGTGTGCCGTCGGCGGTGGCGGCCGCACCCTCCGGCAGCGGGGTGCCGGACGCCTTGGCCTGGCGGATCTTGCCGAGGGCGATGGTGGCGGTCGCCATGTCGAGCAGCAGCGGCGGACGGCCGAGCGTGGGGACCGCCACGGCCAGCGGGCTGGTGGCGACGGCCGCGCCCTTGACTCCGGTGTAGCCCATGTTGGGCATGCCGGCGACGAAGCCGATCCCGACCAGACCCGCCGCGGCGATCTTCGACACGTAGTAGCCGATGGCGCCGGTGTGCACGGTCTGCCGTACGCCGACGGAGGCGATGCCGTTGGTGCGCGCGCGGGTCACCGCTTCCTCGGCAGCGGCGGACAGGGCGACCGGGCCGGGTGCGCGGTCGGCGTGCAGGACGGCGGCACCCGGGGTCGACGACTCGACCTTCATCTGTGGCGCAGGGTTGGCGACGCCCTTTGCCAGGAGGTCGAGGTAGGCGGGGACACGGGCGATGCCGTGGGACTCGACGCCGCGCTGGGCGGCCCACACGAACACGTCGGCGGTGGTCGCGGCGTGCTCGGCGCTCAGGCCGCCCTTTTCGAGCAGGGCGGCGGCGAAGGAGCGGAGGTCGGCCGCGGCGACCAGGGTCTTCTCGGGCATAGGGGGTCCTTAAAAGATCAGCGAAGGCTCAGCGGGAGACGAGGACGTCGACGACGGCTGTGGTGCCGTCGGCGACGGCCTTCAGCGCCCGTTCGAGAGCGGGGCCGAGCGCGTCCGGCGTGTCGACGGTCTCGGTGTGCATACCGAACGGTTCGGCGAAGGCGGCGAGCCGGGGAAGGCGGTGCAGATCGGTGCCGAGCCACTCGCCGGTCTCGGCGGCGGCGCCGTCCGGGTAGAAACGGCGGTGGTTGAGGTTCATCGACTTGTAGACCCGGTTGTTGAACACCACGACCAGGATCGGGAGTTCGTACGCCTGGGACGCGTCGTACGACGGGATCACCGGGTTGTACGTGAACGCGCCGTCGCCGATGGTGAGCACCACGGGCCTGCTCCGCTCGGCGAGTTTGACGCCGAGCGCGACCGCGATGCCCTGACCGAGACCGCCCTGCACGTAGAAGTAGGAGTCGGGGTCCGCCGTCTTGAGGTGGCGCTTCACGGTACGGCTGTGGGTGATGGTCTCGTCGACGACGATGCTGTCCTGGCCTTCGAGCAACGTCCTTAGTGTGACGGCGACGTGGACCGGGTCGATGCCGTCCGGCGCCGCGGCGGCCTTCGTCTCGGCTGCGGTGATCGCGACCTGCTCGGCCGCGTGCCGTTCCTCCTGCGCCGCGCGCCGGACGGCCACCGAGCCGGCGTCGAGGCCCTTGGCCCGCTTGGCGAGCTGGCGCAGGGTATTTGCGACATTGCCCTCCAAGTAGCGGTCGGCGAACAGGACTTGGTGGGCTATGTGCGGGCGCTGCGGCACCTGGTCGATGACGACGACCGTCGCCTTCGACGGGCGGCGCGACGGCGGGTAGAACGGGGCCCGGCAGTTGACCAGGAGGATCAGGTCCGCCTCGGCCATCCACGGGCCGATGTCCGCGCCCGCGTGCAGCGGGTGGGTGCGCGGGAAGTTGGCGCAGACGGCCGAGTCGGGTTCGACGACCGGGATCTGCCAGGCCTCGGCGAACGCGACGAGCGATTCGAAGCCGCCCGCCTCGCGTCCCGCGGTCTCCGTCACGATGACCGGGTTGGTCGCCTCGCGGATCAACTGGGCGACGGGCTCGACCTCTTCGGGCGAGCTGTGCATCGAGCCGGGCGGGACGATCGCCTTGGCCTCCCGGCCGTCCCACTCCTCCAGGAGGATCTCCAGCGGGATGTTCAGGTACGCGGGTCCTGCCGGGGCCCGCCAGGCCAGTTCCGCGGCCCGCGTCACCATCGACGGGAGCGTGTGCACGCTGGCCGCCTCGGTGGACCACTTGGTGAACGGCTGGGCGATCTGGTGCGGGCCGCCGACGACCGACAGGTTGCGGTACCACTGGCCGCCCGGGTCCTGACCCGGACCCTCGCCGTACGTCGTGGACTCGGACGAGGACACCACCATCGGGACACCGGCGAGCAGCGCGCCGTGCACGGCCATCGAGCCCTGCAGCAGGCCGGGCGCCGCGTGCAGCAGCACGCCCTGCGGGCGGCGCTTGAGGAGTCCGTACCCGGTGGCCATGCCGGCCGCGACGGTCTCGTGCGTCAGGTCGAGGTAGGTGGGTGCGGGGGTCCCGTCACGGTGGTGACGGGCGAGGGACTCCCACACGGGGGCCCACTCGGACCCCGAGGAGCAGAACAGATAGTCGGCGCCGACGGCGTTGAAGGCGGATACCAGAGCGTCCCCGCCGTCGACGCCTTCACTACGTTCCTTGTGCGTCATCTCTGGTGTCTCCTCAGCCCTCGATCGGCCAGTTCAGGACCTCGGCCACGCCCCGGCCCATCATCCACTCGAGCTCTTCGGGGGTGAAGTCCCAGTGCTTCGTGAACTGCTCGATGGTGTCGGTGTACGTGATGCCGTGACCGAGCAGGCGCGTGATGTCGGTGCCGTAGAAGCAGCGCTCCGGGCCCATCTTGTCGACCATCTCGCGCACGTACTTCTGGATGTTGTCGTTCGGGAAGGGCTGCGTGGAGTAGCCGGGCAGCGCCGAGAGCTTGACGTAGATGTTGGGGTGCTCGTGCAGGTCGGCGGTCTCCTGGACCCAGTAGCCGATGGAGTCGTCGACACAGCGGGCCATGATGCCCATGTGGTCGATGATGATCTTAAGTCCCGGGTGCCGGCCCGCGATCTCGCCCAACTCCCGCTTCCAGATGGGCGCGTGGACCATCGTGGGGATGTTCAGCTCCTCGGCGATCGGCCAGTACCAGTCGTTCGTCCCGTCGATCATCCAGTTGCGGTCGATGGGCCGGTGGAAGGTGAGGCGCGTTCCCTTCACATGCGGGTTCTGCGCGAAGTCGGCCATCATGGCCTTGCCCTCTTCGGGCTTGTTCTGCGGGATGCGGGCCATGATGCCGAAGCGGTCCGGGTGCGCCTCGCACGCCTCGAGCGCGTAGTCGATGCGGTCGCCCTCCCAGGACGGCGGAAGGATCAGCGCCCGGTTGACACCTGCCTCGTCCATCAGCTCCAGGGCCTCCTCGTACGAGAAGGCCTCCTCGCGGTGGCCGTTGAGGCGGATCCGCTCGCGGGCGCCGGGGACCCAGGGGCGGTCCGGGGTCTCTTCCTTCCAGATGTGGATCTGGGTGTCGACGACGAACATGTGGGTGCTTCTTTCCGTAGGAGGACGTGTGCTGCGAGATCGACGTTAGGTGGGTCGCCGTGTCTTGCGCAGAGCTGAGAGCGCAAGCAGTTCTTGCGCGCTTCAGGACGCGTCGTAGACCATGTCGACGATGTGTTCGGCGATCGCCATCGACGCCGTCGCGGCGGGCGAGGGCGCGTTGCGCACAGCCGTGATCAGGCCGGCCCGGTGGATGCGGAAGTCGTCGACGAGGGTGCCGTCGCGGTCCAGGGCCTGGGCGCGCAGGCCCGCACCGCCGCGCACGACGTCGGCGACACCGACCCCGGGGACGTAGTGCTTCGCGTCCTTCATGAAGGCGGAGGACGAGAAGGAGCCCTTGTACTCCCTGATGCCGGTGCGCCAGTGCTGGGCTGCCATGCGCCAGGCGCCGGGATAGGCGGCGAGGCCGAGCAGGTGCCCGGGGGAGACCCGGGTGCGGGTGTATCCCTCGCGGGCCAGGGCCAGCACCGCGTTGGGGCCGACCTCGACCGAGCCGTCGACGCGTGGTGTGAAGTGCACCCCGAGGAACGGGTAACGGGGGTCGGGCACCGGGTAGATGAGGCCGCGCACCAGGTCCCGCTTCTCCGGCTTGAGCAGCATGTACTCGCCGCGGAACGGGACGATGCGGGGCTCCTGCCCGTCGTCGGCAAGCCTGGCGACGGTGTCGGACTGCAGGCCCGCGCAGAGGACGAGCCGGTCGACCTTGACGCGCTCCTGCCCGGAGGCCACCTCTACGCCGCCGGGCACGGTGGCGATGCCGGTGACCGGGAAACCGAGCTTCACCTCGCCACCGGAATCCGCGATGTCCTTCGCGAACTCCCGGGAGATCGCCGGGTAGTCGGTGATCGCGGTGCGCGGCGAGTGCAGCGCGGCGATGCCACCGGCGTGCGGCTCGATCTCGGTGATCTCGCCCTTGGAGATCATCCGCAGGTCGGGCACGTGGTTGTTCTTGGCGCGCTCGTACAGGGCGTTCATGCGGTCGAGCTCGTCCGCGCGCACCGCCATGACGAGCTTGCCGATCTCGCGGTACGGCAGCCCGCGGCCCTGGCAGTACTCGCGCAGCAGGGCGACGCCCCGTACGGTCAGGTCTGCCTTGAGGCTGCCCGGCGCGTAGTAGATGCCGGCGTGCACGACACCGGAGTTGTGGCCGGTCTGGTGGTACGCGACCTCCTGCTCCTTGTCGAACACGACGACGCGGGTGCCGGGGCGGCGCAGCGCGATCTCGCGGGCCGTGGCGAGGCCCAGGATGCCCGCGCCCACGATGCCGATCGATTCGTCGGCCAACGTCCGCCTCCTTTCTTGCGGTGGGGGACAGGGCCTTGGTCAGGCGCCGTAGTGGATCGCGACGGTCTTGACGCGGGTGTAGAAGTGCAGCGCCTCGGTGCCCTGCTCCTTGAACGGGGAGCCGGAGTCGTGGAAGCCGCCGAAGGGGTGGTGGACGTCCCAGCCGGGCGTCGTGAGGTTCACGGCGATCTGGCCGCACTCGGCCTCTTCGGCGAAGCGGTGGACGGCGTTCAGGTCGCGCGTGAACACGGCGGCGGCGAGGCCGAAGGAGGAGTCGTTGACGGCGGCGACGGCCTCGTCGAAGGACTCGACGGCACGCAGCGCGACGACCGGGCCGAAGACCTCCTCGCGCCAGATGTCGACATCGGCTGACACCTCACCGAGGACGGTCGGGTTGACGTAGCAGCCGTGGGCGAGGTCGGCATCGCTCGGCACGTCGCCGCCCGCCAGCACCTTCGCACCCTGCTTGACGGCGTTCTCGATGTGCCCGACGACGCTGTCGCGTTGCCGCGGACTGGAAAGGGGGCCCATGCCCGTCCCCCGCGCGAGCGGGGCCCCCGGCTCGATGTGCGCCACTTCGGCGAGCAGCAGCCGCGTGAACTCCTCGTACACGGGCCGCTCGACGATGACACGGCTGGTGGCGGTGCAGCGCTGTCCCGCCTGCCCGAAGGAGGCGGCGGCGACGGTCTTCGCGGCCTTCGCGAGGTCGGCGTCGGCGAGGACCACGGAGGCGTTCTTGCCGCCGAGTTCGCCCTGGAAGCGGATGTTGCGGGTGGCGAACGTCGTACGGAGCCGGCCGCCGACCTCGTTCGAGCCGGTGAACGTCACGGCGGCGATGCGCCGGTCGCCCAGCAGCGCGTCCTCGATCTGCGCCGTACGGCCCGTGACGACGTTCAGGACGCCCGCCGGAAGTCCCGCGTCGTGCAGCGCCCGCGCCAGGTGCAGCCCGGAGACCGGGGTCTCGGTGGCCGGCTTGAGGATCGCGGCGTTGCCGGCGGCGAGCGCCGGGGCGAGCTTGCGGGCCGGGGTGATCAGCGGATCGTTCCACGGAGTGATCGCCAACACGACGCCCAGCGGCTCGTGCTGGGCCGTCGTACGCGTGTCGGGGCGGGCGTCGTTGAGGAGTGTGCCGTAGCCGCCGCGGCCGACGAGGAGCCCGTAGTACTCCAGGAAGTCGGCCGCCTTGATGGCCTCGCCGCGGGCCTCGGCACGGGTCTTGCCGTTCTCCGTGGCGACGTCGACGGCGATGTCGTCGGCGCGCTCGCGCAACAGCCCGGCCGCCTTGGTGAGCACGGCGCTGCGCTCCAGCGGGCTGGTGCGCTTCCAGACCGCGAAGCCGCGCTCGGCGTGGCCGTAGGCGCGGGTGACGGCCTCGGGGGTGAGCGCGGGGACCCGGAAGGCCGGCGCGCGCAGATCGGCCGGATTCTGCACCTCGATCGACTCGCCGGAGGCCGGGGCCACCCACTCCCCGCCGACCAGGGTTTCCACGTCACGCATCTCGATCACTTCTCTCTCCGGGTACTCCGGGGTCCGCCGGACTCACGGGGCTCTGCGACATCTGGAACCCGATGTACGACACACCATGCGGACCGGTGTGCGGGAGATCCGGGGAGGCAGCCAATGGTTGCGCTGTGCGCGGGCCGGTGCCGAGGCGATGTGTGTTGCAATCGGGGGCGCTGTTGAACTGGTCTTTCAGGTAAAGGAGTCACCCCATGGCGTACGCCGTTTTTGCCCACTACCGCTGTGCCGCCGAGGATGCGGAGACCGTGCGGGACGCCCTGTTGAAGGCGCGGGAAGCCACGCTGGAGGAGACCGCGAACCGCGCCTACGAGGTGCACGCGGAGGTGGATGTTCCCGGGGGCTTCGTGCTGTACGAGGTGTACGAGGACCGGGCCGGGTTCGACGCACACTGCGCGTCCGCACACTTCGCGGAGTTCGTCGTGGGCGTGGTGCGTCCCCTGCTGACGTCACGGGAGGTCACGTTCGCTGAAGTGCTCTAGGTGTGTGCTCTAGGTGTGCCCTGGAAGTGCTCCGCGCCCCTGAGGAAGGCCCGCACAGCGGCTTCCCCGGGGGCGCGGTGTGCGTCGCTCAGAACTCGTTGCCCCACACGTATCTGGCCAGGGTCTCCACCAGGACCAGCTTGCTGTGCTCCTCGTCCTGCGTGAGGAGGGGGCGGGCGGCGATGTCCGCGAACCCGCGCGATGGGAGGATCGCGGCGTCCTCCAAGTCCTTCAACTCGCCTGCCTTGTCCAAGCGGTCGAGGACCGTGTCGACATCCTCCAGGCCCGCCACGGACGCGTCCACGACCCCGAAGCACACGTCCCTGTCCTCGGGCAGGGTGCGTACGAGGTCGAGTTCCGCGGTGGAAGCGTGCAGCAGGGGGAGTACCCAGCGGTCCACCGGGATTCCGGAGTAGAGCTGCCGCGCCTTGTCCCGGTCGACGGTGCCCGGAGGTGTCGCTCCCGGGAAGTAGCCGATGCGGACGCCCTCGGGGCGGGTGTCCAGGACGGTGGCGGGGGCGTCGACGGTGAGTGCCTCCGCGAACGACAGGGTGCCCACCGGGGTCTCGTCCGGGCCCGTCGCGGGAAGCAGCAACGGGTTGTCGAGCTGGATGAGGCGGACCCCGGCGTCGACCAGGCGGCCGATCTCCGCCCGGATGATCTCGGCGAACGCCTCGCCCAACTCCCGGGCGGGCAGCGGCCCTTGAACGGTGGCGGCCAGATAGGACGGCGCCGGGAGCGTGACCTTCGGTGCGATCAGCGTCAGCTCGGACAGTCGCGTGGCGCGGTCCACCGCCGACGATCCTGCTGCCTTCGGCGCCGCGTCCGCGGCCCAGGCCGGCAGGCCGTCGGCGTCCGTGCCGCCGGTACGCCGCACTCCGCCGACGTGTTCCAGAATGACGCCGCGGGAGTCCTCGTACGGGAATCCGCCGTCGGTGACGACCGTGGAGCGCAGCTTGCGCTGTCGGGCCACCGAGTCGGCGATCGCCGTGTCGAGGGAGGCGGGGTCGGTGCGGTCCAGGCCCGCCGGGCGGACCAGGCTGCCGTGGTGGTCGATGCGGAAGTTGAACGTGTCCGCCATGGTCAGGACTCCTTGCCGGGAGAGGCCGGCTTGCCCGCGACGCCCCAGGCCGCGAACTCCAGCTCGTAGCCGAGGGACTTGAGGACTTCTTCCGCGATGACCTGGTCCTCGTCCGCGGTCCCGCCGGCGATGCCGAGGCCGCCGATGATCTCGCCGTCCTTCTTGATGGTGAGGCTGCCGTCGGCGGCCATGATCGGCATGGCGGCGCCCGGGAGCTGCGAGAGCTGGGAGAAGAAGACGGGCTGGCTCTCCTGCCACTTCTTCAGCATCTTCCCCGGCCGCTGCATGATCGCCGCGGTGTACGCCTTGGCGCGGGCGATGTCCGGGGTCAGGGGGCGGGCGCCGTCGGGGCGGCGGATCGCCACGACGAAGCCGCCCGCGTCGACGACGGCGACCGAGACCGCCTTTCCGACGTCCTGGGAGCGTTCGTGGGCGGCGGCGATGATTTCTTCTGCGGCGGCGAGCGTCAGAGCGGCGGTCATGCGGAATCCTTCACAGGGGTCAGGGTGCGGCGCAGGCGGGCGACGGCCGTGTTGTACCTGCCGGGTGTCTCCCAGTACATGGAGTGGGGCGCGCCCTCGACGATCTCCAGATGGGAGCCGGGGAGCAGTTCGTGGGCGCGGGTCACGGTCTTGACGCTGAGCACCGCGTCCTTCTCACCGGCGAGGAACGCGACGCGGACACCGGACTCCGTGATGTCCCACAGCGAAGGCCCGTTGGTGTCCAGGTTGCGCAGGTCGGCCATCTTGGCGACGTTGAAGGTGCCCATCTGCTGGAACAGGAAGGTCAGGTCGGCTCGCTCGATCTGAAACGTCTTCGTCAACAGGCGGTCGATGACGGGGAGTTTGACGGCCTCGGCGCGGTCGGCGGCGGCGAGTTCCGCCAGCTCGGGGTGTCCGATGCCGCCGAGCGAGTGGCCGAGGACGACGGACGAGACCCGATCGGGCCGGGCGAGACCGGCACGCAGGGCGGCGACGGAGCCGATGGACTGGCCGACCAGCATCGCGTCGTGGATGTCCTCCTGGTCGAGGACGGCGACGACGTCACCGGGAAAGTCCTGGCCGTCGAACTCCGCCATCGACGAATCGGACTTGCCGAAGCCGCGCAGGTCCACGGTCAGTACCGTGAACTCTTCGCGCAGTGCGGCGACTTGTTGCCACCAGGCGGCGTGGTGGCCGCCGGAGCCGTGCACGAAGAGGATGGCGGGACCGGAGCCGTGACGCTCGTAGTAGATGCGCGCGCCGTCCTCGGAATCGGCGTATGGCATGAATAACTCCTCAGTGCGTCCGGCTAGTTGGGGCGCTTGGCGTGGTACACGAGCTCGATCATGGTGTGGTCGGGATCGTGGATGTAGCAGAACTTCGACTGGTTCTCGGGGCGCTCGATCGGCCTGGTGTGCCGGATCCCCAACTCGCCCAGGTGGTCCAGGAATTCGTCCCAGTCGTCGACCTCGACGGCGAAGTGGTAGGGAGCCATGCGCTCCATCTCCTCGACCGGAGTGAAGTGCAGGTCGAAGTTGCCGCGGGTCATCAGCACCACGCGCGTGTTCGACTTGGGCATGATGCGCTTCATCCCGAAGACCTTCGTGTACCAGTCCGCGGTGCGATCCGGGTCGGTGGTCGGGAAGTTGACGTGGTGGATGTAGCGGGGCGCCTTGCTCATGCGCTTGTCCCTTCCTCAAGTTCCTCGTGTACGGGGTTGGAGAGCACGCCGATGCCGCTGATCTCGACGTCGACGGTGTCCCCCGGCTCCAGCTGACTGGTCGACTCGGCGCCCATCCACAACACGTCCCCGGGGTGCAGGGTGAGGCGCCGGCTCATCGCGACGATGTAGTCGTACGGGTCGAACACCATGTCCCCGGTGGGGAACCGGGAACGGACCTCGCCGTTCACGCGCAGCGTCGTGGTGGTGGCCGGTCCGAGGGCGTCCACACCGGTCTTGATCCAGGGGCCCATCGGCTTGAACGTGTCGCTGTTCTTGGCGCGCCAGAACGTGCGGTCCTCGTGCTGCCAGGTGCGGGCGCTCACGTCGTTGCCGATCGTCCAGCCGAAGATGCCCGCGCGTGCCTCGTCGTACGAGGCGTGACGCATCCGTGTGCCGATGACGGCGACCAGTTCCGGCTCGGCCTCGAACCGCCCGGTGACGTCGGACGGCCTGACGATCGGTGAACCATGCCCGGTCAGCGCGTTGTTGGCGCGGTAGCCGACCTCGGGGCGCTGGGGTGTCTCGGCGTGGTGCTCGGCGATGTGGCGGGGGTAGTTGAACCCGACTGCGTAGAACACCGGTGGGACCACCGGGGGCAGCCAGCGGGCCTCGGTCACGGGCAGTTCGCCCGTGACCGAGGGAGCCGGGCCCTCCAGCGGGGAGGCCGAGAGCAGTTCCACGACGTCACCGGTGACACGGCCCCAGCGGGCGCTTCCTTCGACGTCGACTCGCGTGTATTTCATGGGAGTTGGGCCTCAGCTCAGCTGGTGCGAGACGCGCTTGGTGACGAGGTAGGAGTCGAGCGCTTCGGGTCCGCCCTCACGCCCGTAGCCGCTGTCCTTCACACCGCCGGAGGGGGCCTCGTGCACGGAACCGCCGCAGTGGTTGATCGAGAGGATCCCGGCCTCCAGGCCTGCGGCGAGCTTCTCGGCGGTGGCCGCCGAGTCGGTGAATCCGTACGCGGCGAGTCCGAACGGGAGCGAGTTGGCGAGCGCGAGTGCGTCGTCGAGGTCCGTGAAGGGGACGATCGGGGCGATGGGCGCGAACGGCTCCTCGCTCATGATCAGCGCGTCCTGCGGTACGTCGGTCAGGACGGTCGGCGCGAAGAAGTGGCCGGCCCGCTCCAGGCGAAGCCCGCCGGTGCGCACGGTGGCCCCGCGACGCACGGCGTCGGCGGTCAGGCGCTCGGCGGCGGCCAGGCGGCGCTCGTTGGAGAGCGGGCCCATCGTGGTCTGCGCGTCGAGCCCGTCGCCGACGACGACCGCCTCCGTCGCCTTCACGAACGCGGCGGCGAAGTCCTCGTACAGCGACTCGTGGACGAGGAAGCGGCTCGGTGATGTGCACACCTGGCCCGCGTTGAAGAACTTGGCCCGTGCGGCGCGCTGGGCGGCCTTGGCCGGGTTGGCGTCCGCGCACACGATGACCGGGGCGTGGCCGCCGAGCTCCATCAGGGACGGCTTCATCACCTCGCCGGCCTTGGCGGCGAGCAGCTTGCCGACGGGTACGGAGCCGGTGAAGGCGACGAGTCGGGTGACCGGAGAGGAGATCAACTGGGCTGATACGTCCGCCGGTTCGCCGAAGACGAGGTTGAGGACACCCGGCGGCAGGCCCGCGTCGGCGTAGCAGGCGACCAGTGCCGCAGCTGTCGCCGGGGTCTCCTCCGACGCCTTGATGACCATCGAGCAGCCCGCGGCCAGAGCGGAGGAGATCTTGCGGTTCGGGCCGCCGACGGGGAAGTTCCACGGCACGAACGCGGCGACGGGGCCGATCGGTTCGCGGCGCACGGAGAGCAGGGTGCCGGGGGTGGTGGGTATGGTCCGGCCGTAGGCGCGGCGGGCGTCCTCGATGTGCCAGCGCAAGGTGTCGGCCGTGCGCGTGGCTTCGCCGGCCGCCTCCTTGAGCGGCTTGCCGCCCTCCAGGGTCATGACCTCGGCGATGTCGGTGGCGCGTTCGGTGAGGAGATCGGCGGCGCGGTGCAGGATTTCGCTGCGCCGCGCGATCGGGGTGTCGCGCCAGACCTTGAAGCCTCGGTCGGCGGCGTTCAGCGCGTCGTCGAGGTCACCGGCGGTCGCCAACGGGACGGCCCCGAGGGCCTCTTCGGTGGCCGGATTGACGACCGGCGCGGTCCTACCGTCTCCGGAGTCGCGCCACGCGCCGTCGATGTACAGGCGGATGGTGGGGTAGCTGGTCATAAGCGGGTGACCTTTCGGATCAAGCCCCTGCGGCGGTGCGCGTCGAGCCCTTGCGGCGATCGAGCAGTGAGGTCCGGGGCGAGGAGCCCGGCGTCCGCGCCTAACGTTCGGCGTCACGGTTCTGCCGCAACGACCAGATGGTGTGCGGCGGAGCCGTCTCGTGGACCCGGGTCTCGTACGTCGCGTCGGCCCGGTCCATGTCACACGCGTACTCGACTCGGCCGCCGCACGGCGCGTGCAGGAAGCGGAAGATGTTGGAGCCGATGGTGTGCCGGCCGAGCTTGCGGGCCTCGCGCCATCCCTTGTCGATCATGTTGTTGCCGCCCTCGATGACATCGTCGACGCCCGGCACCTCGTACGCGATGTGGTTGATCCCGGCCTTGTCGGGCCGGTGGCAGAGCAGGAACGTGTGCTGGTCGTCGTCGCCGGGGGCCTGCATGAAGACACCCATGGGCTCGACGATGTCGGTGGGGCGAAAGCCCAGCCGGTCGGTGTAGAAGGCGACGGCCGCCGCGCGTCCGGCCTTGGGGATGTTGAGGGCGACGTGGCACATCCGCAGTGGCCGCACCTGCCCGACCGGCCCCAGCGGGGCGTTCCAGCGGTCGATGCTGCCGGAGACGTTGGCCGGGCGCGGAGTGACATCGAGGGGGCGCGGGCGGGCGAGGGTGAGCCCGACCCCGAAGCCGGTCTCGTCGACGGTGTGGTGCACGCCGTCCGCGCTCTCGCGCACCGCACGGTCCTTGCCCACCTCCCGTACCAGGAGCTCCAGTTCGGCCGCACTGTCCACGCCCCAGACGATCTCGCACACCGTCGGCCCGTCCTCGAGGGGTGGCGGCAGGAATGCTCCCGGAGTGGTGTCCAGCTGGACGGTCTGCCCGGCCAGGGTCTCCAGGGCGGCGTGCTCATCGGTCCGTTCGAGCAGGAGTAGACCGAAGTCCTCGAAGAACCGCACGGATCCATCCAGAACCCCGGTGTCCGGGACCCTGTAGGCGACCGATTCCATGCGCTGAATCCCCATCGATTCCTCATTCCATGACGGAATTTCGCCGAGCGTGAGTGTGAACTCGAACCTGAACTTTCACCTGAACCTGAACCTGAACGTGGGCGTGGGCGTGGCCCTGAATTCCCCCGGCGATCGTAGATTTGCCGGCCGACGGCCTCAACGGGCCTGCCGTGCGGTCTCTGCAATCCTTGGTTGCGCACCGGCTCCGAGCGCCGGCATGGGGTTCCTGGAGAACCATCCTGTGAGGTACTCCAGGAACACGGCGACCTTCTTCGGTGTCGACCGGCCGGGTCCGTAGATCGCGTACAACGGCCGGTCGGGGGCGCCCAGTTCGGGCAGCAGTACCTCAAGGGCGCCGGAGAGGAGGTCGTCGTAGGCGGGTCGCTGCGGAAGAAGCCCGATGCCGCGACCGTGCACGGCCGCCTTCTGCAGGGCGATGTAGGAGTTCGAGGAGAACGCCACGTCGCGGATCTTGTGCAGTGTCGACGCGTGTCCGTGGCCGATGCGCCACACCGGATCGTTGACGTGCACAAGGCACTCGTGCCGGGCGATGGCGTTCGGCTCGGTGAGCGGCCCGTGGCGCTCCAGGTATTCCGGAGCGGCGCACAGGACGAAAGGCAACGAGGCGATCTTCTTCAGGCGCACCCCGGAATCCCGCAGATCGCGGGTGTGGAACGCGACGTCGAATCCGCTGTCGAGAAAGTCGTACGTCCGGTCCGACATGCCGCCGAGTTCGAACCGTACGTGAATCTTCGGATGGGCGGCCGAGAAGGCGGCGATGGCGTCGCCGAGGTCCAGGCTGCCGATCCATTTCGGGCAGATGATGCTGAGTGTGCCCTCGGCCCGGTCGTGGCTCTGCGCCAGCGAGGTGTCCTGTTCCGCTATCTCGTCGAGGATGCGGGAGCAGAACTCGGCGTAGAGCAGGCCCTGTTCCGTCAGGCTCACCGAGCGCGCGGTGCGGTTGACGAGGCGGACGCCGACCTGTCGCTCCAGTTCGGCCACGTGCCGGGAGACGAGTGAGCCGGAGGAGCCGAGTTTCTTCGCGGCCCCGTTGAAGCTGCCGTTCCGGGCGACGGTGACGAAGCTGTGCATGAGCAGTAGGCGGTCCATGGTCCCTCGCTTTCAGGTGCCCCCGCAGAGATCAAAATAAGGTCACCCTCACCTAAATTGTCAACCATCATGTTGTCAATCGATTCGCCTATCGAGAGTGCGGGTGCTGCTTGCGCTGCTCGCGCGCCACTCGCCCGTATTCCCGCACGTCCGGGAACGGCGGCTCCTTGTCGGCCTGCAGATCCACCTGGAAGGTGTTGAGGCACATGCCGAGCATGGTGAAGTTGCCGAGCGCGCCGATGGCGTCGACCAGGCCCTGGGCGCCGAAGTGCTGGTGGGCCGCGGCGAATGTGTCGTCCGTGACGAAGTGCTCGTCGAGCACCTCGTGCACGAACTGGTAGAAGGCCTGGTCGGCAGGGTCGTCGAAGTGCACGTCCGTGTGCCGCTTCTCGGCGATGGCACGGACGGCGGCCTCCGGGATCCCGGCGTCGATGGCCTGCTGCACATGCGCGTTCCAGGAGTACTGGGCGTCCCAGTTGCGCGCGGCCATCAGGAGACTCAGCTCGCGCAGATGCTTGGGCAGGGAGCAGTCGAAGCGCGCGAACGCGCCCAGGGAGTTGGCCCGTTCGGCCATCTCCGGACTGTGCAGCCACACGCGGAACGGGCCGCGCACGGCCCCCCGCTTGCCGGCGATCCGGGCGGCCAACTCCTTCTGGCGCGGGGTCATCTCGTCTTCGCTGAGCACGGGGAGCCGCATGGCCGCATACCGCCTTGGTGTCATCAGGGCACGGCCTGCTTTAGCCGTGCGGACGGTGGCCGACGGTACCCCCGCACCCGCCCGCCGTGATCCCTCCGGGAGTGCAACGTAAAGCTGCGCGCCGAACGGCATCCCCCGACGTCACACGCCTTCTAGCCTCGGTCGACGCACTGCACTACTGGTGAGAGGTTCCCCGCATGACCACGATCATCAAGGCCGCCGACGTCCCGCTCCTCGACCGGGGCGGAGCCGTCGCGTCCACACCCTTGATCACGACCCCCTCCGCGGGCGGCGAGAACAAGATCACCAGCGGGATCAGCGTCTACCCGGTGGGTTCCGGCGCCCCGTTGCACTCGCACAACTGCGACGAGCACGTCACGATCCTCGACGGCGAGGCCGAGGTCGTGGTCGACGGCGAGGTGACGAAGCTGGAGCGGTACGACACGACGTACGTCCCCTCCCCGATACCCCACCTGTTCCGCAACGTCGGAGACACCCCGCTGCGCATCCTGTGGGTGTACTCCTCCGGGTACGTGACTCGCACGTTCACCGAGACCGGCAAGACGGTGGAACACCTGTCGGCGGAGGACCAGATGGGCTGACGCACGGCTTTGCGCAGAAAGTGGATTCATATACCGGATTCATACTGCCCTGCGCGGGACCGTCGGGTTGTCAATGCGAATGATGTGGCAGCTCGTAAAATATGCAGGCCGCGGCCGTCGGTTGGGGGGTGCGTTTCCCCGTGTCCTGCAAGGTTCCGTTCTCGCGGATTTTGAGCACGAGGAGTTCCTCGCTGGATATGCAGGCCACGACCAGGTACTGGCCATCCGGAGAGATGTCGCACCCCCTCGGCCATGTGCAGTCGAGATTCAGGATCTGTAGACGTGTGAGTCGGCCGGATTCCTGATCAACCATGAAGGTGGTGATGCACTCGAATCCGGAGGTGTTGTCGCTTGCGCCGCGCGTGATCGCGTAGAGGCGGGTGCCTGAGGCGTTCAGTTTCAAGTCCTGCTGTTCGAACTTTCCGCCTTCTGGGATCCTGCTCTTGAGCCACCTTCCCGGTACCGGCTCCACGGTATTGACGGGAGTCAGATTTCCCTCCGTGTCGTAGGTGAACGCACATACCTCGTTCACGGCTTCGTTGTTCATGAAGAAGTACGGTTTGTGCGGATGGAAGGTGCAGTACCGCGGGGCGGACCCGCTCGGGCGCGCGTGTTCGGATGTGCGGATGAGTTCGTTCCGGTCGCGGTCGATTCGGAAGAAGCTGATTCGATCGCTTCCCTTGTCGCACACGGCGAAGAGGTTGCCGCTCGGGTCGGGGACGCAGCAATGCGGGTGAGCGTTTGCTTGATTGGCATTCGGGCCGGACCCGTGATGTTTGTACATGTCGTAAGGCTGGCCAATGACACGATTCTCGTCGACAGGGAACAGAGCCGTCGTGGAGTCTCCGTAATCCGTTGTGACATGCCACGTGCCGTCCCGCCCCTTCTCGCTCTTCGTGACGGGAGCCGAGGTGCCGTGGTTCGAAACCATCAGGTACCTGCCGGTGCCGTCCACTGCGGGCATCGACGGCATTGCGGCGTATGTGCGTGCAGCGCAGATCTGCGTCAGCTCGCCGGAGTCGGCGTCGATGGCGAAGGAGATCACCCGGCCGCCGCCTCCCGTCTCCCCGGGCAGGTCGGCCTTGGAATCAACGACGTAAAGCGCGTCATTCTTGGGAGTGACAAAGAAATCTCCGACGCTGATGTCGTCCGCGACGGCCGTCTTCAGCTTCAGGTCCCCTGTCCTGGGGTCGAACTCGTAGAGCCACAGGCCCTGTTCGCCGCCCAGGTGCGACCAGGCTCCGACGGCCAGGAACATCGTGCTCGTACGGGTTCCGGCCACGGCCCGTGCAGGTACGGTGCCGGCGAAGAGGCTGAATCCGAGGGCGACCGTTCCCTTGGCCACGGCCCGCCTCCCTATCGCGTGCTTGTCCATCGCGTTCCTCCGCATGGGTGCCAGGACTGCTCTTCGCGTGATCGTGGCGGCCAGAGCGAGCGGCTTGTAAGCGGCCGGAACGCAAACTAAGTGTGTGTCTGTCGGACGTGGGTCTCCGGTCGGCCCGGGGGGCATGGGCCATGCCCCCGGGCCGACCGACGGAGTTACTGAGCTACTCCGAGGTGGCCACCGTGGTGCTGAGATCACCTTCCGTACTGTTCTCGCGTTCAGTCTCAGTGGACTTGTCGGGCAGTACTGCGAACGCCACCGTGGCGAGGGCGATCGACACGAGTATGGCGATGACCATCGGGGCGGCGCTGTTCTCGCCCGCGATGCCGACCAGCGGTGAGATCGCCGCGGCGAGCAGGAACTGCAGGAAGCCCAGGAACGCCGATCCGGTCCCGGCGTGCTTGCCGGTCTCGGCCAGCGCGAGCGTGGTGGCGTTGGCGAAGATGGGGCCCATCGAGCCCTGGAACACGGCGAACAGCACGAGCGTCGGGACCGTCGGTACGCCAGCCGAGACACACACCGCCAAGCCGACGGCCGACAGTACGGCGACGGTCAGTCCGACCGCGATCATGCGGCGGTACGGAACGCGCCCGGCCAGCGCGGCGGCGACGGCACTGGTGGCCACGACGACCAACGCGTTGAGGCCGAACAGCAGCGAGTACATCCCCGACGACAGGCCGATGACCTGCTGCATCACGAACGGCGACGCCGAGATGTAGGCAAAGAGAGCCGCGAAGGCGAAGCAGAAGGTGAGGAGATAGGCGACGTAGGTCCGGCTGGTCAGGGTCTCCCGGACGGCGGAGAACGTCGCGCTCAGGCCACCTCGGGCGCGTGCGGACTTCGGCAGTGACTCGCGCACCCACACCAGTGTGCAGACGGAGGCCAGCAGGGCCAGGGCCGCCTGGACCCAGAACACCGCTCGCCAGCTCGCGAAGGCGACGATCGCGCCGCCGGACAGCGGGGCGACGACCGGAGCCACCACGTTGATGATCATCAGCACGCCGAGCAGCCGCGCGGCCGCCTGACCGCGCGAGGTGTCGGAGACGACGGACCGGGCCAGCACGACGCCGGCCGCGCCGCTGAGTCCTTGCAGGAACCGGCCCAGGGCCAGCAGTTCGACATTCGGAGCCAGCGCGCAGGCGACCCCGGTGACCGCGCAGATCGCGGTGCCGAGCAGCAGCAGCCGACGACGGCCGAGCGCGTCGGACATCGGCCCGATGAACAGTTGGCCCAGGCCGAGACCGGCCAGGCACGCGGTGAGTGTCAGCTGTACGCCGGTGGCGGTGGTGCCGAGTTCCTGGGCCATCGCGGGGAACGCGGGCAGATACATGTCCAGCGCCAGCGGGGCGACAGCGGTCATCAGGGCCAGGGCGGCGATCAACCGGCCAGTGACGCGAACGGGGGTGTCTTCCATCTGTGCTTCCGATCCACAAGAAGTGAGCGTGGCAGTTAGTTATGAGCTAGATATATATCTCTAACATATCTGATATGGTCGAACTCATGACTGCGGCCCGAAACCATGCGGTCGAGCAGCGAAGGCTCGCCACGGTGCTACGCGACCTGGGTTGGACGATCCATCGCTTGTTGCCCGAGGTGGCTGGGCTGGAGCCGCTGTCCAACAGCGAGTTGGCCGTGGTCAAGCAGGTTCTTTCGACGCCGGGCGTGACAGGCGGCGAGATCTCCCGCCGCTTGGGCATGCGGCAGAGCAATGTCAGCGCCGCCGTTCGCGGGCTGGTGGAACGCGGGCTGGTCGAGCGGGAGCGCAGCGCCGAGGACCGCCGGATCACCTGGCTGCTCCCGACGGAGAAGTCACTCGGTGCCGTGGAGTCGATCGCTGTCACGTGGTCAAAAACCTTGCGATCGGCGCTGTCCGAACTCACTCCGGAACAAGCCGACGCCATCGAGTCCGCCACGGACGCGCTGCGGGCGCTGGACACGGTGCTGCGCGAGGGCCCCGGCCCGGAGTCCTGACCTCGCCCGGTCGGTTTCCGCGTCGGCCGTCCCCGGGCGAGCCGCCGTCCCCGGGCGAGCCGCCGTCCCCGGGCGAGCCAATGGAGAGAGGGCATGCGCGATCCGTGGGGAAGCGCTCGTACTGCACGTTGAGGTTGAGTCCCAGCGCGCTATCCAGCCGTCTGCCGCGTCACTACTTTCGTAGCCGTGATCAGTCCCGTGTGTCTGGAAGACGACGGGAAGAAACGGCTAGCGAAGGTGGCTGGGATGATTCGAGGCAGTGTCTTGATAGTCGGTGGCGGGATCGGTGGCCTGTCCACCGCGATCGCGTTGCAGAACGCCGGATACGAAACCCGCATCCTGGAGCTGCAGGAGGGCGTCCACTCCTCTGTCTACGGAGTGGGGATCATTCAGCCGGTGAACGCGCTGCGGGCGCTGTCGATGATCGGCTGTCTCGAGGAGTGCCTGGCCGCCGGCTACGCCAGTAAGGCCTGGGGGCGGATGCTCGACGTTGATGGCAACGAGATCCGCGAGGTGCCAGGAGCGGTCATCCCGGAGTCCGGTCTGCCGTCGATGAACGGCCTGACCCGGCCCAAGCTGCACAAGATTCTGACGGACAAGGCGCTGGAGGTCGGCGTCGTCATCACATACGGCGCGACGTTCACCGAACTGACCGAGCACGCCGGTGGCGTTGATGTGTCCCTCAGCGACGGCGGCACGGTCACCGTCGACATGGTGGTCGGTGCGGACGGCGTCAACTCCAAGGTGCGCCCGTACGTGTTGGGCGAGGACGGGCCGCAGCCGAAGTACCTGGGCCAGTCCGCGTTCCGGGTGAACATCCCGCGTGAGCCGGAGATCGACCGGATCGTGCTGCAGCACGGCCCGGCGGGAATGGCGGGATTCGTTCCGATCGGCCCCGACCTGGCGTACCTCTTCTACAACATGAACTGGGAGGAGGGGCGTCGGCTGCCGCAGGAGCAGACCGCGGAGCAGCTGCGCAAACACCTCGCACCGTTCGGCGGCCTGACCGGCCGCGTGCGTGACAAGTACCTGGACGACCCGTCCGCGATCGTCTTCAGGCCGGAGGAGTGGCTGATCGCCCCGGCGCCCTGGCACCGCGGCCGGATCGTCCTGATCGGCGATGCCGTGCACGCCGTTCCGCCGCACCTCGGGCAGGGAGCGGCGCAGGCCATCGAGGACGGCGTCGTGCTCGCCGAGTGCCTGTCCGACTCCGGGGACCTGGAGTCCGCCTTCTCGGCCTACGTCGGTCGCCGCTACGACCGCTGCAAGCTGATCGTGGAGTCCTGCGTGAAGATCGGCCACTACGAGATGGACCCGGCCGGCCACCCCGACTTCGACCATGCCGGGCTGACCCAGCACTGCCTGGAGACGATGGTCAAGCCGCTCTGAGGGGGGTTGAGCCGATGTCTCCTTGCGTGTGAGGTCAAACCAACCGGTGGCGGCGGGGCGGGTCATCAGGCTGGTCATGCCTGCTGCCCGGGCGCAGGCGGTCACGGTCAGCTTGCCGTCGCCGAATTTTGAGCGCTGCACCATGCCGTCTGCGGTGAGCCGTTGACCGTGTCATCGTCCACGGTCACCTTGCCGGGCTTGCCGAGTCGCTGCCCCGCCGCACCGGACACCGGGAGGGACCGTTCGTCGGTGGTGTGTCCCGTGACCCGCAGCGATGCGGTGTCCACGCGCGCGGTGCCGCCCTCGACCGTGAAGTCGACTGCGCTGCCGTGCACTTGGGGCGGCTTGGTCGAGGCGGCGTCGTCCGACGGCGACCCGGCGGTGGCGGGCACTTCAGGCGCTTCGACCGCCGTCAGTACGCCTCCTCCACCAGGTCGATCAGCGCCTGTCGTGACACCCCGGCCTCGCGGGCTCGCGTACACAACTCCCTTACCGTGCCCCGGATTTCGCTCGCGCCTTCGCCGGTGGCGACGACCACTGCGCCGCGGCCACGGCGGAGTTCGATGACACCTTCTTCGCGCAGGGCCTGGTAGCCGCGTAGGACTGTGTGAATGTTGACGTCGAGGGAGTCGGCGAGGGTGCGGGCGGCCGGGAGGCGCTCGCCGGTCGAGACCTCGCCGGCGGCCACGGCGCGGCGTACGCAGGCGGCGATCTGTTCGCCAAGTGGCGTACGCGCGGCCGGGTCCACGCGGAAGAGCACCGTCAGCTCACCTTCTCGCGCCGGGCGAGCGCGTTGAAGAGGGCGGCGCCGGTACGGGCGTCGTCGACCGTCACGCTGAACTCCCGTCCGGAACGCCGCTTGACGGCCAGCGCCTCACCACCGCGCACCACGACACCGGAGCGACCGGGGCGCACCCGGTAGCCCCAGCCGCCGAAGTCTCCCAGCGGGCTGACCTGCCGTACCAGGGCTTCGCCCGCGTCGAGCGGCACCCGGGCCTCGGGCCAGGGCAACACCCCGAACCGCACCCGCAACCCCCGCGCGTCGACCCGTACTCGTACCCGACCGAAGCAGGTGAGCAGCACTCCGACCGGAAGCACGATCACGAACGGAGACCAGCCGTACAGGCCGAGCCTGGCCGCACCGACCGCCGCGAGTGCGACGCCCGCGGTCAGGACGACCTCGTTGACGGCGGTACGGGTCCACACCGCGCGTTCGCCCGCGCGAAGTTCCATGTACGGAGGTGTGTCGCCCGCACCCGTGCCTTCCCCCTCCGGGACCGGCACTCGCGCGATCAGTAGCCGGCCGAGCAGCGCGGACAGCAGGCCGACTCCCGCGGCCGTGCCCATCTGCCACAGCGGAAGGGACGCCCCCGCGCCGTCGGACAGGCCGCGGTTGACGATCACGACGGCGGAGAGGATGTAACCGATGAATCCGGCGACACCCCAGCCCAGGACCACGGTGAACCGGGTGGAGCGCGCCTCGCGGCCACGGCGCACGGTGATCGCGAAGAGAGCGCCGAGCGCGGCCAGGGTCACCAGCGCGCTCACGGCGTACGAGGTGAGCGAGGCAGTCCCGTCGACGTCCCCGCCGAGCCCGAAGTGGGTGCCGAGTTCGTCGGGCAGGTCACCCGAGACGACGGCGACGATCACCGCGAACGCGATGAGGGCGAGCACGTACGGCGCCGCGGCGACGGCGGTGAGGGTGCGGGTTCTGCCCGCTCGCGGTGTTCCCATGACGACCCTTCGCAGTAGTTCGACTTGTTCGCATTGTATGCGAACAAGTGGGAGGGATGGAAGATGGAACACCGCGTCGTGCCGGCTGACGGGTGAGCCTGCCGCTCGGCCCGCAAAAGTCGGGGAAGCGGCGGAGGACGTCGGGGCCGTCTCGGTACTGTCGTTTCGCATGACCGACACGGAGATCGAGATCACTGCGGACCTGGTCCGTGACCTGTTGCAGGAGCAGCACCCGGACCTTGCGGGGTTGGCCGTCCGCGAGGTGGCGGGCGGCTGGGGGAATCAAATGTGGTGTCTCGGGGCGAGTTGGCCGTGCGGATGCAGCGCATGGCCCCACCCCCGAGAGCCAGTTCAACGAGCGGCGCCGGCTTCCCGTGCTGGCTCCGCGTCTGCCGCTTCCGGTGCCGAACCCGGTGCGGTTCGGCGCACCGTCCGCGCGCTTCCGCGGGCACTGGACCGTGATGACGTGGGTCCCCGGCGTGCCGCTGGACCACGGCGTGATCAGTCGCGGCGCGCACGCGGCCGAGGCTCTGGCGGGTTTTCTCAGGGCGTTGCATGTGAAGGCGCCCGCGGAGGCGCCGGTCGCCGAGGACCGCGGCGCCCATCCCAGGAACTACACGGACGGCTTCGAGGACTTCATCCAGGCCGTTGTCCCCGACGGCCTCGCCGGCGATGTCCGGGCTGTCTGGGGGGACGCCGTTGCGGCCCCTGGGTGGGAAGGTCCGCCGGCCTGGGTGCACGGCGACCTGCATCCCGCGAACGTCGTCGTCGCGGACAGAACGCTCTCGGGCATCGTCGACTTCGGTGACATGTGCGCCGGCGATCCGGCGTGGGGCCTTGCTGCCGCATGGGTGCTCCTGCCCGCGGGGAGTGCCTCGCGGTTCTTCGATACGTACGCGCGGGCAGACGGGGCGACGATCCGGCGCGCCCGCGGGCTGGCCGTCAGGAAGAGCCTCTTCCTGATGCTCATGGGACAGAACGGCGACCGGGGTTTTCCCGGCGGCAAGCCGCACTGGGGGCCTGCCGGCCGGGCGGCACTCGAGCGTGTGCTGAGAGGCAGTTCGATGTAGCCACGGGGCGACGAGTCGACGCCCCGTGGACGCCGCTCGTCCCCGCTGGTCACATCAGGCCCAGTCCGCGGCCTCGGCGAGAGGACCGGCCAGCATGCCGCCGTCGACCAGGAAGTCGGAGCCGGTGCAATAGCTGCTCTCGGCGGAGACCAGGAACGCGATGACGTGCGCGACCTCTTCGGGTTCCCCGATTCGCCCCAGGGGGACCGTGGAGCCGGAGTGCCCCTTGTTCCGGCGGATGCTTTCGCGCTGCCCCGCTCCCTGACCGCCCATCATCGTGTCGACGAAGCCGGGCAGCACGGCGTTGACGCGAATGCCGTTCGCGGCGAGTTCGAGCGCCGCCTGGCGGGTGATTCCGCGAATCGCCCATTTCGCAGCGCTGTACGAGCCGAGGCCGGGTTGGCCCACGGTTCCGGCCACCGACGAGACATTGACGATGGAGCCGCCTCCCGCAGCGCGCAGCGCGGGGGCCACCGAGCGGATCCCGAGCCATACGCCCGTCTGGGATATGGCTACCACCCGTTCGTAGTCCGCGGTCGAGGTGGATTCGATGGTGCCGTCCAGTGCGATGCCTGCGCAGGAGACCAGTGCATTCACTTTCCCGAAGCGTTCCTCCGTCGCCGCGACCAGGCCGGTCCAGTCCGTTTCGCAGCTGACGTCCACGTGCGTGTACATGGCCTTCGGGCCGAGTTCGGCGGCGAGTTCCTTACCCTCTGCGTCCTGGATGTCCGCGATGACGACGTCGGCTCCTTGTGAAACGAGGAGCCGTGCTGTGGCTCGGCCGATTCCATGCATGGATGCGCCGCCGGTGACGATGGCGGTCACGTTTTCTAGACGCTTCATAGTTGCTCCTCCTGCCGGCTTTCCTGGCGGGTCTGTGGTGCGGGGTCGGCGCCGATCCGTGCGTAGACCGCGGGCCGCCGTGCCCTGAGCCAGGTGCCCAGGACGGTCCCGGCCAGAGCGACGAAGACAAGCAGCCACGGAAGTGAATTGATCAGCGGCGAGGAAACCCCGGTGAGTTTGTCGAAGTTCTTGACGATGAGGACCACCAGCACGGAGAGGCCGACGAAGGCGGCGGCAGTTGCCGCGAGGGTGCCCCGCAATCGCTCGGTGCGGCGCGCGACGTAGGTGCCGATGGCCGCGGCGGCCGCGACCTGGAGCAGCATGACGCCGAGGGTCCCCACGCCCGTCATCGAGGTCACGACAGTCAGGTAAGGGTCAAGACCGGTGCTCGCGGCAACGACGACGACGAGGAGATTCACCGAGCTTTGGAGGAGGCTCGCTCGTGACGGTGTGCGGTGCCGCGGATGCGGGGAGCCCACCCACCGGGGCAGCAGTCCCTCGCGTCCCGCTACGAATACGTAGCGATTGGCGACATTGTGGAGGGCGAGGAGTGAGGCGAGCAGGCTCGTCAGGTACGTGATTTGCATGACGGTGGTGAGCGCATGGCCGGCGTACGTGTCGCTCAGGGTGAAGAACGTGTTCCCGAGTTCCTTCGACGCGACCGACTGCACCTTGTCGGGCCCGATGGCTCCGACCGCGATCCAGGACGAGAGGAAGTAGAAGACCGCGATCACCACGACAGACAGGAACGTGGCACGGGGCACGGTCTTGTGCGGTTCGGCCGTTTCCTCGCCGTACAAAGCGGCCGACTCGAAGCCGATGAAGGACAGCAGGGCGAACATGAAGCCGAGCCCGATCGACTTCGCATCTGAAACCGTGTGCGGCGAGAAGATCGAGAGTGGGAAGGCGTCGGCGCCGCGGTTCATGACCATCGCGATGTCGAGGATGATGATGGTCGCGACCTCTGCCGCCAGCAGGTAGACCAGCACCCGCGCCGCTACGTCGATTTCGCGATAGCCGAGGAAAGCGACGACGGCGATGGCAGCCACCGACAGCACCGGCCACGGTAGGTGAAGCCCGAACACGGAGCCAGCGATGAGGTTTCCGAAGTATCCGAACCCGGCGACACAGGTCAGGGCCACCGCGTTGTACGCGACGATGGCTACGAAGGAGGCGGCCACGGCGGGCGGCCTGCCCAGGCCATGGGCGACGTACTTGTAGAAGCCGCCGGAGCCGCTCATCCGCCGGCTCATCGCCGCGTATCCGACGGAGAAGAGGAGGAGGACGGCTCCCGCGACCAGGAACGCGAGAGGGGTGGCGGCCCCGCCGCCGAGTGCGAAGCCGAGGGGGATGATGCCGGCGATGCACGAGATCGGTGCCGCCGCGGCAACGACCATGACGGTGATCTTGGAAGTGGTCAGTGTCCCCTTGAGGTTGGCCGACTCACGGGCTGCGGGCGGGGCTTTCTTCGCAATGGCCATCTTGTCCTTTGCCTTCGTCGCGGAGCGGACCCCGGGGGAGTGTGATGCGGGTGGAAGTCGAGCCGACCGTAGCCACCGGCGAGGAGCCGGTCTTTGTGTAAGTGCGAGCAAAAACGCGGGGGCTTCATCGGAATCGTCAGTCGCCGAGAATGCGCCACGTGACGTCGTCCGGCCTCCTGCCGAACCCCACAAGTACGGAGGCGTGTGTTGCAGGAATCCGTAGATCCCGCAGGCCCGCCCACGGGTGACGCTTGGCCGCGAAGCCCGGGGCCGCCCGGGGCACCTTGTGACCATCCGAATCCGCCCGCCCGACGCAGGGGAGCCACGTTATGAAGAATCCCGGTGCCATGTCGGCGCCCCGCACGACACCTCTGGAAACCTGGCAGCCGGAAGGCGTGACACTACGGTCCGGGACCCCCGCGGGCCGCGGCTTCACCCTCTTCGAGGACCACCGTGACGGCGCCCGGGCCACCGGCTTCTTCGAGTGCGACCCCGCCGTCACCGAGTACCTGCTCGAGTACAACGAGTTCATCTACGTCATCGAGGGACAGGCGCGCGTCGAGCTCGACGACGGCAGCGCCGTCGAACTGGGCCCGGGAGACTGCGCGTTCCTCCCGAAGGGCCACCGCTCCACATGGACGTTCAGGTCGACGTTCAAGGAATTCTGGGTCCTGTGCGACTGACCAGGACCCGGCGTTCGCGGTCCACCGGATGAACAGCCGGTGGACGCCATGAAGATGACGAGCCTAGGCTCCGGGAGTGGCCTTGGAAGACAACCTGCGTACGCTGTCCGACACCATCCGGGAGCGTCTTCCCGCCCTGACGGACGCGATCCAGCACCGTCTCAGGGAAGAGGTGCCGGAGTACTACGTACGAGACGATCCGCGCCTCGCGGCCTCGGAGACCGAATCGATCATGTCGTCCCTCCGGGACATCCTCGACGGGCTCACCGGGAACCGCGAGGCCCCCGCCACCGCCTCCGATGCCACGCTGCGCGAGGCACGGCTGGCCGCGCAGGCCAACCTCGACCTCCATGCGCTGCTGCACACGTCCCGGGTGGCGCAGGCATGCCTGTGGGACGTGTTCCTCGAAGTCGCCAACGAGCACATCCAGGACGACGAGGAACGGCTCGACATGCTGCGGCGCGTCAGCAAGTTCCACTTCGCCTGGAACGACCGCGTCACCGCTTCCATCATCGACACGTACCAGAAGGAGTACAGCGCCTTCTATCTTCAGGGACGCGACCGCAAACGACGCGCCATGGTCCGCGACATCCTGGCCGGACTGCCCGTCGACGCCGCCGCGCTCGGCTACCAGCTGCGCGGCCGGCATCTCGCCCTCATCGCCTGGGGCGGTTCGCCGGAAGCCGCCCTCAAACGCATCGCCACCACCTTCGGCTGGCAGGTGCTGACCGTGGCGGGCTCGGACGACACGGTCCTCGCCTGGCTGGGCCGACCCGGCACCAAATCCACCGGCGACCAGGACGTGTCCGCGGTCGACTTCGGTCCCGACACCTACGTGGCCTGCGGGCAGTACGCCAACGACGTCGAGGGTTTCCGGCTCAGCCACCGCCAGGCCTGGCAGGCATACCGGGTCGCCCGGATCTCCGCACGCCAGGTGACCTGGTACCAGGACGTCGCCCTGGAAGCCCTGGTGTTGCGTGATCTGACAGCCGTCAGCGACTTCGTGTCCCAGGAGTTGGGGCCACTGCACGGAACCGGTGAGCGGGCACGTGTGCTGCGCGGCACCCTCGTGGCCTACTTCGCCAGTGGACAGAACGCGGCATCGACCGCGACGGTCATCGGTGTGCACGAACGCACCGTCGCCTACCGGCTGCGTTCCATCGAGAAGTGGCTCGGGGTGTCCGTCTCCGCGCGCCGGGACGAACTCTCCGTCGCCCTGCGCCTCTTCGAACTCCTGGAGTCCCGGCCGCGCGACGCGGGCGGCGAGACACCCGTCGCCCTGCCCGCCGCCGGGCCGCTGCTGTAACCGGACCCCTCAGGCACCGGGTTCCGTCAGGAATCCACGCAAACACCTGCGGTCCTTGACCGGAAAGTGAAGTACCACCGCCCCGGTGTCATGCCGCACCGTGGAGCACTCCACTGCCCCCGCCGACTCGCGGCCGGGGCAGCAACCGCCATGCGTGGGTGCGTATGTACCCCGGTGACGCCCCGCCCACCCCGTACCCGGCCCACCGGGAAGGTGTCCTGTGAAACCACCACCGTTCGCATACGAGTCACCCGAGACACTCGACTCGGCCGTCGCCGTGCTCGCCGACGTCGGCGACGAGGCCAAACCACTGGCCGGCGGCCAGAGCCTCATCCCGCTCCTGAACCTGCGCTTCGCCTCACCCACGACGCTCGTCGACCTCAACCGCCTGACCGGCCTGGACCACATCCGTGTGGACGGTGACACACTGCGCATCGGCGCCCTGACCCGCCACAGCACCGTGGAACACAGCCGCGACGTAGCCGTGCACCACCCGCTCCTCGCCCAGGCCATGCGTTTCGTCGCGCATCCGCAGGTGCGCAACCGCGGCACCCTCGGCGGCACCGTCGCGCACGCGGACCCCGCCGCCGAAATCCCCCTGGTCATGCTGCTCGCCGACGCACGCTTCACGGCCCGCTCCCTGCGCGGTGAACGCGAGCTCGCCGCGCGGGACTTCTTCGTCTCCCTCTATACGACGGTCCTGGAACCGGACGAGATCCTCACGGAGGTGTCCCTGCCGATCGCCCCGCCGCGCCACGACCGGGCCCGCGGCAGCTCGTTCCAGGAGTTCGCACGACGGCACGGTGACTACGCGATCGGGGGCGCGGCAGCCGTCGTGGAACTGGGCCTGGACGGTGTCTGCACCGATGTCCGCCTCGGCCTGCTCGGCGCCGGCGGAACCCCCCTGGAGGCGGGCGAACAGGCACGCGCACACCTGCTCGGATCCGAGGTCACCGCCGAGGCGGTGCGCGCCGCCGCCCACGAGGCGACCACCGGCATCAGCCCACCGGCCACCCTGCACGGAGACACCAGGTACCGGACCACTGTGATCACCGAAATGGCCATGCGGGCACTGCGTGGCGCGACCGACGCGGCCAAGGAGGCACGGACATGAGCAGGCACATCGAGGTCGCGGTCGAGGTCAACGGGGAGCGATACGTGCGCGACGTCGAGCCGCGGCTGCTGCTGTCTGATTTCATCCGTCACGAACTGCACCTGACCGGAACACATGTCGGCTGCGAACACGGCGTGTGCGGTGCCTGCACCATCCTGCTCGACGGTGCACCGGTCCGCGCCTGCCTGATGCTCGCCGCACAGGCCGACGGGCACCGCATCCGCACCGTGGAGGGCCTGGGCGAAGACGGCGCGTTCACACCGCTACAGGAAGCGTTCCGAACGTGCCATGGCCTCCAGTGCGGATTCTGCACACCCGGATTCCTGATGACATTGCAACCAGTCGTGGACGCCGGAGCCGCACTCACCGACGACGAGGTGCGCGAAGCCATCTCCGGCAACCTGTGCCGGTGCACCGGGTACCAGCAGATCGTTGGCGCCGTCCAACTGGCCCTGGCCGCAGGGGAAGACGGTGTCTTGCCGCACTCCGGCAAATCCGCTCCGACTCTTGTGCCTGAGTGCACTGTGGCCCCAACCGCACCGGCACAAGACTGAACACGTCCCGCACACGACGGGGCACCCCACCCAAGGAGGAACACACGTGATCCGGCATGTCTTCATGTGGCAGGTGGCCGACGGCAACGACCCCGAGGAGGTGGTCGCCCTGCTGAACAAGCTCAAGGGCCTTGCCAGCCTGCGCAGTTGGGAACTGGGCAAGCGCACCGGCGACCCGGGCGACAACGGCACCCCGTGGGACGGCGTACTCATCAACGACTTCGATGACTGGCAGGGCCTGGAGGACTACTCCGTCGACACACTGCACACCGAAGTGGTCGCCCAGCTGATGCCCAAGCTCGCCGCCCGCGCGGTCGTCGACTTCGAGAAGGGGGTGACGGTGTGACCACCACTCCGTCCCCGTCGCGCGCCGGAGTCCGGGCCGCGTCCAGCCCTTGGGGCCCAGACGACCAGCTCGGTGCCCTCAACCTGCTGTCGCCCATCGCCGGGGCCGCGGTGCTGGCCCGCGCGGACGGCCGCCACGTCTACGACCTCAGCGTCGACTACTACGTGGGTATGCCCAGCTTCCAGGCGGCCGGCGACCCCGCGTACCAGATCTACATGAGCCACACACCGGGCGGAACCGCGGTGGACAACCTCAACGGCGCCGGTGAACAGGTCAACCGCCATGTCTGCTACTCCGGCGACGTGGTGTTCATGTACACCCACACCGGAACGCACATCGACGCGCTCAACCACTTCGGCGTGGACGGGCAGATCTACAACGGCTTCACCCCCGAGGAACACCTCGGCAGCAGGCACTGGACCAAGGGAGGCGCCGAGCAGATCCCGCCGATCATCACTCGTGCCGTCCTCCTCGACGTGGCGCGACTCAAGGGTGTGGAGTGCCTGCCCCCGTCATACGCGATCACCGTCGACGACCTGCGTGCCTGTCTGGACGCCGCTGGAACCGAACTCGCCCGGGGGGACGTGGCACTCGTGCGCACCGGCCGGATGGCGTACTGGCCCGACGGCGCCAAGGTGCTCGGCAACCCGCCCGGCCTCGGCCTGGACGCGGCGCGCTGGCTCACCGACCAGGGGATCGCTGCCGTGGGCGCGGACCAGGAGTGTGTCGAGGTGGGCCCGTCGGAGCACGAGGACAACTGGCTGCCGGGACACTGCCACTTCCTCGCCGAGGCCGGTGTCCCGATGATCGAGCTGTTGAACCTGGAGGCACTCTCCCGCGACGGACACACCGAGCTCTGCCTGATCGCCGCGCCGATCCGGCTGCGGGGAGCCAGCGGGGCACCCCTGCGTCCGCTCGCGCTGCCGCTGCGCCCCGCAGCCACGACGCAGGACGGCACCTCATGAGGATCGCGGTCGTCGGCGGCTCGCTGGCGGGACTGCACGCGGCGGTCCTGCTGCGCGACGCCGGTTTCGAGGTGGACCTGTACGAACGCTCACCGGCACCCCTGTCGGGCCTGGGCACCGGCATCGTCGTACAGCCGGAAGTGGTGCGCTATCTCCTGGAGCGCACCGCCACCACCCTCGAGGAGATCAGTGTCTCCTCCCACGTGATGCGTTACCGCAGGGCCGATAGCGGTGACCTCCTCGGAGAGATACCGGCCGGCTGGCGTTTCACCTCCTACAACTCCCTCTACCAGGGGCTGTTGCAGTCCTTCGGACGCGAGCGCTACCACTGCGGACGGGCCCTGATCGGCCTCGACCAGGACGCCGACCGCGCCGAACTCCGCTTCGCCTCGGGGGAACGCGTGACGGCCGACCTCGTGGTGTGCGCCGACGGCGGCTTCTCCACCGCGCGACAGCGGCTGCTCGGGCTGCAACCCGAGTACTCCGGGTACGTCACGTGGCGCGGGGTCGCCGACCGGGACACGGTGTCCGGTGAGACATGGGACCACTTCGACGAGGCCTTCACCTACGGGCTGCTCGACGACGGGCACATCATCGCCTACCCCATCCCCATGACGGGCGCCACCTCCTCGGTGACCCGCGGCCTCAACTTCCAGTGGTACTGGAACGTCGAGGGCGCGGCCCTCGACGAACTCATGACGGACACCAGCGGGGTGCGCCGGCCCGTCTCCGTCCACCACGGCGCCCTGCGGCCCGAGGTCCTCGCCGAGTTCCGCGGCAGGGCGAAGGAGGGGCTCGCCGGGCCCTTCGCGGAACTGCTGCACGCGGCGGCGGAGCCGTTCGTCACGGTGATCGCCGACAGTGACGTGCCCACGGTCCGGGTCGGCCGGTTCGTGCTCATCGGAGACGCGGCGATCACCCCGCGGCCGCACGCCGCCGCGGGCGCGGCCAAGGCGGCCGCGGACGCCTGGGACCTCGTGTCGTCCCTGACCGGATCCGCGGACGACCCTCTGGCCGCGCTGCCCGCATGGGAGGCCCGGCGCCTTGCCGTCGGGCGCGCCTATCTGCACAAGGTGCGCCGCATGGGAGACGTCCTACAGAACGGCGGACCGTTCGAACCGGGCGACCCGGCCAACCAGTTCGGTCTCGCCACCGCCGCGCGGTCCTGACCGGACCGCCACCAGAGAGGACCACGCCGTGCAGTTGAACAACGAAATCCGGGTGCCGCTGCCCATCGAGGACGCCTGGAAGCTGCTCACCGATCTCGAACGGGTGGGGCCCTGCCTGCCCGGCGCCTCGATCACGGGCCGGGAGGGCGACGACCACCTCGGCCAGGCGAAGATCAAGGTGGGGCCGATCACCGCCAACTACAAGGGCACCGCCCGCTTCACCGAACTCGACGAAGCCGCCCACCGGGCCGTCCTGACCGCCTCGGGCCGCGAGGCCCGCGGCGGCGGAAACGCCTCGGCCACCGTCACCGCGGAACTCGTCGACAAGGGCGCCGAGACCCAGGTCGTCCTCGTCACGGACCTGGCCCTGTCCGGCAAGGTCGCGCAGTTCGGCCGCGGGGTGATCGCCGACGTCAGCTCGGCACTGCTGAACACCTTCAGCGAGCGCCTCGCCGAGCTGCTCGAAGCCGACAGCGCGCCGCCCGAGCCGACGACACCCGGTCCGCCCGCGCCCACCCGTGCGGCGACCACGAGCGGTCCGGCGCCCGTAGCGGACGAGGCACTCGACCTCCTGGCACTCACCCGCGGCGCGGACGCACTCCGGTTGCCGAAACCGGCCGGCTACGCCGCTCTCGCCCTGCTCTCGCTGGCCATCGGCTGGCTGCTGGGGCGCGGTTCGTCATCGAGAGGCTGAGTCCGTGCGGCGCGGCCCATCTTCCGTGCAGTTGTCCCTAGGAGAGAACGTGGCAACGAACGAGATGGAACCGGGATTGACGCCGACCTCGGCCGCCGAACCACCGCGGGACGAGCCCGGCGGCCTCAAGCCGGCCACACTCACCACGAACCAGGCGCTCGGTCTCGCCGTGGTCGTCTTCAGTCCCGTACTGACCGCGGCGACCGTCGGTGTCCTCATCGGCGGCGCGACAGGCAGCTCGGGCTGGCTGTCCGTGCTCGCCGGGGCACTCGTGATGACCTGCATCGGGGTGGCCATCGCACCCTTCGCACAACGCCACGTGGCCTCCGGCGCGTTGTACTCCTACGTCGGTCATGTCTTCGGCGGCGCCGCCAGGTTCGTGGCCAGTGCCTCGCTCGCCGTCGGGTACCTGGTGGGCCTGATGGTCGTGCTGGGCGCCCTCGGGCTGTACGCGGGGAGCATGTTCTCCTCCGTGTTCGGCATATCGGCCGCCAACGGATTCGTCGGGCAGGCGGTCATCTACGCGGTCACCATGGCGAGCGCCGCGCTGCTGGCGTTCAAAAGCCTTGATGCCTCGGCGAAACTGAGTATCGCGCTGCTGTTCCTCTCGGCGCCCGTGGTCCTCGCCGTCCTGATCGGGAACCTCTTCTCGGCCGGGTTCGACTTCATCGGCCAGTTCACGTTCCATGACTTCTCGTTCAGCGGATTCTCGTTGGGGCTCGCGCTGAGCACGACCTTCACCGTCGGCTTCGAGACCAGTGCGGCGACGGCGCTGGAGACGAAGGACCCGGTCCGCACCGTGCCCCGCGTCATCATCCTGGTGCCCGTCATCGTCGGCGGCATCGCCGTCGTCGCGTCGTTGCTGTCGGTGCCCAGCCTCGGCGCCCTGGCGGACCGGATCGCCGCGGGCGAGTCGCCGGTCGCCGCCATGGCCCACCATGCGGGCCTCGGCTTCCTCGCCCAGGCCTCCGACATCGCCCTGGTGGTGACCTGCTATGCCATCGTCGTCGGATTCATGAACTACGCCCCCAGGGTGTGGGCGGCGATGGCGAACGACGGCCTGTTGCCCGCCGCCATCGGCCGCGTGGCCCGACGCACCAGGACTCCCGGCACCGCCATCCTCGTCATGGCCGTACTGACCGCGGCCCTCCCGCTGGCGCTGGCCGCCATCACGGGAGCGGGGCCCATGAAGCTCTACCAATACCTCGCCACACTGTTCCCGTACCTCTGGGTCGTGCCCTACATCCTCATCTGCGGCGGAGCCATCGTCCTCCTGCACCGCGAGGGTGAACTGACCGTGGCCAAGGCGTTCGCCTGCGCGGTCGGCGCGCTCGCCACCGGCTGGCTCTACCTCAACTCCCTTGTCAATCCCACCGGTACGGCCCTGGACGCCATGACATGGATGGCCCCGGTGTCGATCGTGGCGATGATGCTCATCATGGGCGCGCGGCGCCTGGTGGCGCGCCCCCGCAACACGACCGAGGAGACCCGATGACGTACGACACCCTTGTCGTCGGAGGCGGCTTCGCCGGCCTCCGATGTGCCCGCGAACTCGCCGCCGCCGGCCAGTCGGTGCTGCTGCTGGAAGGCGGTGACCGGCTGGGCGGCCGCGCCTACCGCCGCCGTTCGGCCACGTCCCCCGGCCTGGAGGTCGAGATCGGCGGCGCGTACGTCCACCGCCATCACCACCCGCGGGTCGCGGCGGAGATTGAGCGGTACGGGGTCAGGACGGAACCGGCCGCCGAGGCCACCGTCTTCCGCAACCGGCTCGGCCCCGGCGGCCGCGACGCGGCGCTGCCCATTCCCGTGGAAGAGGCGGCGGAGGCCGAAGCGGGCCTGTACCGCCTGCTGTCGGACGCCCACCGCATCGATGTCGACGCGGGCCTGGACGCACAGGGTCTGGACGACCTCGACATCTCCCTTCTCACCTACGTCGATTCACTGAAGCTGCCCCCGGTCACCCGCCAACTGGTGCTGTCCTGGGGCTGGAACATGATGGGGCAGCCGGTCACCGAGGCGTCCGCGCTCTGGGCCCTGCAGTTCGTCGCCGCACACGGATACAGCGTGCTGGGTGTCGTCCTGTCCATCGACGAGGTGCTCAGCGACGGTACGACGGCGCTGGTCGAGGCGATGGCCGCCGAGGTGCCCGACATCCGGCTCGGGGCCGTCGTCGAGAGCGTCCGCCAGGGCGGCGCGGGTGCCGAGGTCGTCGTGCGCGGCGGGGAGGTACTGACCGCCCGGGACGTGGTCGTCGCGACGCCGCTGAACACATGGCGCACCGTCACCTTCGACCCGCCGCTGCCCGCGGACCGCGCCCCGGTGGTGGCACAGGGCCATGGCTGCCGAGGCCTGAAGATCCTCGTTCAGGTCACCGGGGTACCGGCGGGCATCTCCTGCACCGGCGATGGTGTCTTCCCGACCCTCTACGACTACATGGCTGCCGAGGACGGCGGCCGGATCCTGGTCGCGTTCACGGATTCCGGTTCCTTCGACCCCACCGACCCGGCGGCGGTCGAGGCCGCCGTCCACCACTACCTGCCGGAGGCCACGGTCGTCGGTGTCGACTACCACGACTGGTCGAGCGACCCGCTGTTCCTGGGCCCATGGGTGTCGCCGAGAGTGGGCCAGTTCAGCCGCGTGCACAAGGCGCTCGGCGAGGCACACGGCCGGGTGCACTTCGGGGGCTCCGACGTGTCACTGCGGTTCCCCGGCTACATCGAGGGAGCGCTGGAGACCGCCGACCGGGCGGTGGGGGAGATCCTGCACGGGCGGCAGTCCGTGTGACAGACCTCGCGACTTGTGCCCCCGCTCTCCGGTGAATTCCCGACGGGCGGGGGCACAAGTCATGTCTCAGAAGGGTTCGTTCGGCCGCTGCGGTGGGCCGGCGACCAGCCCCAATACGTGGTCCGCCCACGCCCGGTCGTAGCGCTCGAGCCGCGGAAACCCCTGCCCCGGCCGCCCGGTCCAGTGGTACGCGACCCCCGGATTGTGCGCCGCGTACCGGTGGCCCACGAAGAAGTGCGGGCTGCCCTGCACCTGGGGCCCCTGGGCGGCCCGGAAGTGCCGGAACACCTCGGCGTGGCCAGCGCCCCGAGCCAACTCCCTTTCCAGCGCCGTGACATCGACCGTCGGGCAGGTCTCGGCCGCCGCCAGGATCTCGGCGTGCACGCTGATGCACCGGTGGTCGCTGTAGAAGGCCGTGCGCAGCGCCGCGTCGAGGTCGTCGGAGGCGCGGAGTCCGCCCACACGGGGGTCCTTGGCGGCCTGGACGGCGGCCATGGCCGGGAAGGTCGTGACGGCGTACGCCGAGTCGGGCTCCCGCCACAACCGCCAGCCGACCTCGGGAACCAGTCCGGCGATCGCGACGACCTCCATGTCGATGACCGGCTTCGGGGTCGGCCGCCGGTTGAACAGCTCCAGTGGGAACGCCCGGTGGTCGACGAGCAGCGTCGCGCCCTTGGCAGCCGCCCTGTCCCGCAGCACGTTCAGGGCCAGAGCGGCCCACGGGCAGCCGATGTCGGACCATACGGTGACCACGGCCGGGTCGTCCGCGACCACGGTGGACCGGCCGCCCGGCGCGGGCGAGGCCGCTCCCCGGCTCATCGCTCACCCGCCGCACGGCTCAGCTCGAACAAGTCCTGGGGGTGGACAGGAATGCGCCGCACGCGCAGTTCCCCGCCCAGCGCGTCGTCGACGGCCCCGGCCACGGCCGCCCCCACCGCGATCATTCCCACCTCACCGAGTCCCTTCGCGCCCAGCGGGTTGTCCGGCGTCGGGGCGTCCTCCGTGACGAAGAACTGCACCGGCGGTACCTCTCCCGCGCCGGGCAACAGGTAGTCCATGAACGAGGTCGCGAGCGGCTGGCCCTGCTCGTCGTACTGGAACTCCTCGAACAGCGCGCCACCGATGCCCTGCGCCGCCGCACCGATGATCTGGCCCTCCGTGGTGAGCGGGTTGATCATCCGTCCGGCCTCGGTGCTGGTGAAGAACCGGCGGATGGTGTGTCCCCCGGTCGTCGGGTCGATCTCCAGTTGCACGAGGGTGACGCCGTACGGATAGTTCATGTGCTCGTCCACGTATACGGCCGAGGCACGCAGTCCGGGCTCGTCCCCGGCGAGACGGGCGCTCCAGGTGTCCCAGCGCTCGGCGACCTCGGCGAGCGTCAGGCGCAGCTCCGGCTTGCCTGCGACCTCGACCCCGCCATCGGCGGCCCGGAGGTCCGCGCCGTCCACCTCCAGCAGCGTGGCGGCCACCCGCAGCGCCTTGTCCAACACCTTCTGGGCGGCGGCGCGGGCCGCGCCACCGGCGAGCACCGTGGAACGGCTCGACCAGGACCCGACCCCGTCGGGCACGAGGTCCGTGTCCCCGTGCATGACGTCGATGTCCCGCGGTGCGACGCCCAGTTCGTCGGCCACGATCTGGGCCAGTACGGTCTCGACGCCCTGGCCGACCGACGACGCCCCGGTCAGCACCCGGACCCGCCCGGTGCCGTCGACCTCGACGTCGGCCGTCTCGTAGAGACCGAGGCCCGCCTTGTCCATGAGGACACCGATGCCGTTGCCGACGAGCCGTCCTTCCTCCCGCAGCCGGTGTGCGTCCTCGCGCCACGCCTCGTAGTCGGCGGCGTCGAGCGCCTTGCGCAGATGGTCGAGGACGTCGCCTGAGTCGAAGCGGTAGGGCTCGAAGACGATCTCGAAACCCGGCTGCCAGGGCAGATCGGACGTGGTGAGCACGTTTCGCAGCCGCAGTTCGACCGGGTCGATCCCGATATCCCGTGCGGGCAGGTCGAACAGCCGCTCACGAGCGAAGGTGCCCTCGTACCGGCCGGGCGCGCGATAGGCGGACAGCGGCGTCTTGTTGGTGGTCACGGCGTGCAGTTCCGCCCGGTAGGCCGGGACGCGGTACGGCCCCACGACCATGCCCGCGGTGATGTCACTGACCAGGGGCTCGACCTGACGCAGAAACGCGCCGTGGTTGTGCCAGATCTCGTCCCGCAGCCCCAGCAGCCGTCCATCGGCGTCGAACGCCCCCTCGATCCGGTGCACCTGCTCGCGGGCGTGCGCGATGGACACCATGTGCTCGACGCGGTCCTCGATCCACTTCACCGGACGGCCGAACAGCCGCGCAGCATGGGCTACCAGGACGTACTCGGGAAAGGTGCCACCGCGGACACCGAAGTTGCCGCCGATGTCGGTGTGTCGCATCCGGACACTCGTCAGGGGCATCCCCAGCATGCGGGCCAGGATGCGACGGCAGTCATGCACGTGGACCGTGCCCCACACCCACAACTGGTCCCGCCCCGGGACGGGTTCGACGACGCAGCCACGTGTCTCCATCGGGACACCGCTGTGCCGCCCGACCTTGAACTCGCCGCGTACCACATGTGCCGCCTCGGCGAACGCCCGCTCCGTGTCCCCGTACTCCTTGACGAAGGAAGCCGGTTCGTTGCCCGCCTCGTGCAGGACCGTGCCGCCGGCGGCGGCCTCGACCGGGTCGAGCACCACCGGCAGTTCCGCATAGTCGACCTCGACCAACTCCGCCGCGTCCTCGGCCACGTACGGATCCTCTGCGATCACCGCGGCCACCGGCTGGCCCACGTAGAGCACCCGGTCGTCGGCGAGCACCGGATGGCCATAGTCGTCGAGCCGGGGGAACAGCTCGTGGTACCCCGCCTCCTCCAGCGGCACCCGACCCAGCGCACGCACATCCTCACCGGTCAGGACCGCGCGCACACCGGGAAGGCCCCGCGCGGCCGACGCGTCGACCGAGGTGATCCTGGCATGCGCGACGGAGGCGCGAACGACCCTCATCCACAGTTGTCCCGCGAGATCGACGTCGTCCACGAAGGCACCTCGCCCCCGCAGGAGGCGTACGTCCTCACGACGAGGTGTACGGGCGCCCACATGGCTCCCGGTTGGCTGGTCCATGTCCGCGGTGCTTTCCGCGGTGTTCGACACACTCATGAAGGCGCTCCTCCTGCGATCCGGGATGCATGCGATAGGGGATGTCTGAATTATCGGAAGCCGCGGCGGTCCGGTCCTTTGCGGAATCCGTACAGCTCGGGCCCCGGTTGTCGGGCATTCGCAGGGGCTTCGCCCATGGCACGGACCCGATACTGGCGCGGCACCGTGCCACGGACGAGCACGGTGTACATGGCCTGCGCATCTCCGGACTCCGGCCCGGAGGCGACAGGAAGGGAAGGACTCACTGGTGGCAAAGCCCGTCGACAGCCCGATGCCGAACCCCATGCCGGAGGAGGAGATGCTCAACTGGGGACGTCTCCTCCTAGACGGACTGCCGTACGCGGATCTGGTCGCGGCCCGCGACAGGGCCGGCGATGTGTCGTGGTTCGACCACTGGATGGCCGCGGCCGACCGCTACGAGGCTCTGGCCGACGACTCCCTGCGCACCGGACATCGGCGCACGGCGGCGGAACTGCTGCTGACGGGAGCACTTGCGGCGCAGTACGGCCAGTTCCTGTGGTTCGACGAGCGGCGGCAGCGCGGCCAGCGGCGAAAGGCGGAGCTGTACCGCCGCGCGGCGCCACTGCTCGACCCGCCGGCGCACCGCTTCGACCTGCCGATCGACGACACATCGATCCCCGGCTACCTACGTGTCCCGCCGCTGCCGCCGCACGCAACGGCGCCACAGCCGTGCGTCGTGCTCATCGGCGGGCTCGAATCGACGAAGGAGGAGAGCTTCCGCTTCGAGGAACTCCTGCTCCAGCGAGGCATGGCGGTCGCCACCTTCGACGGCCCCGGCCAGGGCGAGATGTTTTCCCGGACCCCGCTGCGCGGCGACTTCGAGCGGTACACCTCGACGGTGGTCGACGCGCTCGTGGACGACCCGCGCGTCGACTCAGGCCGGATAGCCGTCCTGGGCCGCAGCCTCGGCGGCCACTACGCGCTGCGCAGCGCAAGCCTGGATCCACGTCTCGTCGCCTGCGTCTCCTGGGGAGGGTTCGTCGACATGGACGAGTGGGAGGCCGAAACCCCGATGACCAAGGAGAGTTGGCGCTATGTCAGCCAGATGGACACCCTCGATGAGGCGCGCGCACACGTACGCAAACACCTGGACGTCCGCCCCGTACTGCACCAACTCCGAGTACCGACCTACGTGTTGCACGGCTCCCTCGACGAGATCCCCGACGCTGAACTCGACGTCCTGCGCGAGTGCGCGCCGCACGCCCCGCTGGACATCGTCGTCGAGCCGCTCGGCGACCACTGCTGCCACAACCTCGGCCCGGAACCCCGCCTGAGAATGGCCGACTGGCTGGCGGACAAGCTGGGAACGGCTGATTGAGTGCTTCGCCGGTGAGTGCGTGCCGGTGGGCGATCCACTTTTCCCCTTGCGACGACTTGTGGCGGCACCAGTGCTGCGCGATCAAGGCCACTGTCCGGCCCCGGCGGTTCGCTTCACAAGACTCGGCATCACCACAGACATCACTGCCGAAGCGCAGAGTTGTTCAGCCTGGCGAGCGCTTGCGCCGCCGTTCCGTTTCACGGGGCGGGGGCGGTACGACCCCTCAGGCGGACCCGCGAGACACCAAGCTCATCTCAAGCACCTCGGTGCGCGGCCCCGCGCCGCCGATCATGTCGAGGGCGAGGCGGGCCGCGACGTGGCCCTCCTCCACGAGGGGCTGTGCGACCGTGGTCAGCGGCGGTGTCGAGGTCTCGGCGATGGCGTGACCGTCGAAGCCGACCACGGCGACGTCCTCGGGGACCTGCCGCCCGGCGGCGTGCAGCGCGGCGAGCGAGCCGACGGCGATGCGGTCGGAGCCTGCGAGGATCGCGTCGATGTCGGGGTGTGACTCCAGGAGGCGGGCCGTCGCGGCGAGACCGGCCGTGGTGTCCCAGCCGGTGTGTACGACGAGGGCCTCGTCGAGGCGGGACCCGAGCACCTCCGCGTAGCCGCGCCTGCGGTCGACGGTCGCCGGGTTGTCCGCGGGGCCGAGGACGACGGCCATCCGTTCCCGCCCGTCGGCGAGCACCCGTTCCGCGGCGAGGCGGGCGCCGCGCACGTCGTCGGAGTAGACCGTCGAGAAGACGCCGTCGTACGGAGAGTCGTCGAGCTGCCCGCACAGGACCACGGGAAGACCGGTGCCGGCGAGGGATTCCAGCAGGTCACTGCCTCGGTACGGGGTGAGGTGGACGACCGCGTCGACCGAGCGGCGGCCGAAGCTGCGCAGCGCGAGCGCGCGCTCCGATTCGCTGGAGGCCTGGATGATCACCGGCAGGAAGCCGCTGCCCGTCAGGCCCTCCGCGACGCCGCGCAGCACTCTGCCGTACGTCGGGTCGTCGAAGAGTTCGTCCAGCGGCTCGGTGACCAGGACGCCCACGGTCTCCGCGCGCCCGGTGGCCAGGGCGCGGCCCCGCGCGTTCATCACGAAGCCGGTGCGCTCGATGGCCTCTTGCACGGCGCGCTTCGTCTCGGCCGTGACGAGGTCCGAGTCGTTGATCGCGCGGGAGGCAGTCGCACGGGAGACCCCCGCCTCGCGGGCGACATCGCCGATCGTCACGGAGCGCGGGGCGCCGGGCTTGCCTCGAGGCATCGGTGACCTTTCCGCACGGGGCAGGGGCCCGTGACCAGGACGAACGGAGAAGTGCGGTGTTCAGTATCGCCCAGGTGACTCGTTGTCAGGGCGCCGAGGGCGGGTGGGCGAGGTGAGACCTAGGTCACGTTTGACCGGTGTTGTGGCGCAGGAATGTAACCGGTTACATTCCGGATCATGACTCTCCATCTCACGGAGCCGGCAGACCGGGACCGAGCCGACCGGGACCCGGCGGACTGGGAGAACCCCGCCCTCACCGGACGCAACCGGCTGCCCGCGCGGGCGTACTTCTTCGGTTACGACTCGGCCGAGCTCGCCCGCACCATGGACCGCCGCCGCTCGCGCGGCTTCGTCGACCTCACCGGCGACTGGCGGTTCCGGCTCTTCGACCACCCGGCGCGCGTCCCGGCCGCCGCGCTCGCCGAGGAGTCCGAGGGCTGGGACACCGTGCGCGTACCGCACCTGTGGCAGGTCGACGGGTACGGGCGGCTGCAGTACACCGACGAGGGCTTCCCGTTCCCGGTCGACCCGCCCCGCGTGCCCTCCGACGACCCGACCGGTGTGTACCAGCGCACCGTTGTGCTGCCCGGAACGCCGGCCGGTGAGCGCACCGTGCTCCGGTTCGACGGGGTCGAGAACTACGCCGAGATCTACTGGGACGGCACCTACGTCGGCATGACCAAGGGCTCGCGGCTCAGCGCCGAGTTCGACGTCACCGACGTGGCACACCCCGGCATCAACCATCTCGTCGTCAAGGTGCACCAGTTCTCGGACGGCACGTACCTCGAAGACCAGGACATGTGGTGGGCGTCCGGGATCTTCCGCGACTGCTACCTGCTGAGCCGGCCCGCCGCACACCTCGCCGACTTCTTCGTGCGCACCCAACGCCTCGCGGACGACCGCGCCGAGGTCACTCTGAGCACCACCGCCGTCGGGCGACCCGATGTCACCTGGGAGGTGTACGACGGCGAGCGCCTCGTCGCCTCGCGCGCCGTCATGCCGGGCACCGACGCCACGCTGGTCGTCGAGGGCGCGCGGTTCTGGAACCCCGAGGACCCGTACCTGTACGACATGCGCCTGACCGTGCGCGGCGCCGACGGGACCGTCGAGCACGTGCCGCACCGCCTCGGCCTGGCTGAGGTGACCATCGTCGACGGCCGACTGCTGCTCAACGGCACGCCGTTCAAGATGCATGGTGTCAACCGGCACGACCACGACGACCGGCACGGACGCGCCGTGGGCATGGCCCGCGTAGAGCGCGACCTGCACCTGATGAAGCAGCACAACATCAACGCGGTGCGCACCGCGCACTACCCGAATGACCCCCGCTTCTACGAACTGTGCGACCGCATCGGCCTGTTCGTCCTCGCGGAGACGGACCTGGAGACACACGGCTTCGCCAACGTCGGCGACCTTTCCCGGATCACGGACGACGCGGCGTGGCAGACCGCGTACGTCGACCGCATCGAGCGGCACGTGCTCGCGCAGCGCAACCACGCCTCCGTCAGCATGTGGTCCCTGGGCAACGAGTCCGGGTACGGGTGCAACATCCCTGCCATGTACCGGCGTTGCAAGGAACTCGACCCGACCCGCCCGGTGCACTACGAGGAGGACCGGGACGCCGAGGTCGTCGATGTCATCTCCACGATGTACTCGCGTGTCTCGCAGATGAACGACATGGGGGAGCACCCGCACCCCAAGCCGCGCATCATCTGCGAGTACGGGCACGCCATGGGCAACGGACCCGGCGGACTCGCCGAGTACCAGCGGGTCTTCGAGACCTGGGACAGCATCCAGGGGCACTTCCTGTGGGAGTGGTGCGACCACGGCCTCGTCGCCACCACGGACGAAGGGCGCGAGTACCACTCCTACGGCGGCGACCACGGGGACTTCCCGAACAACGGCAGCTTCTGCATCGACGGCCTCGTCTTCCCGTGGCAGGAGCCGAGCCCGGGCCTCGTCGAGTACAAGCACGTCATCTGCCCCGTGCGCGTCGACTACGCGGACGGTGTGTGCACCGTGACGAACGGGCGCTGGTTCACCGACCTGTCCGACGTGGTCGTCGTCCTCGAAACGCTGCACGACGGGCGCGTCGTCGGATCGCGCACGCTCACCCCGGGACCCGTACCGCCCGGCAAGGCGTGGAGCGAGGTCGTGCACCTGGACGTCGCGGCACACGGCGAGACACATGTGACCTCCCGCGTCCTGTCGACCGCCGCGCACGAATGGGCCGAGCCCATGCGCGAGTTGGGCCGCTACCAGACACTGGTCGCCGACCGCCCGCGCCGGACCGCGGTGGCCGTGACCCGCGCGTCCGTCGCCGCCGAGGCCGAGGGCACCTCGCTCGTCGTCACCACCCCGGACGCCGACCGGTACACGGTCGACCTGCTCACCGGAGATCTGTCGTGGCGCAGCCACGGGCGTGAACTCCTCCTGGAACCGCCCCGCGTCGGCTTCTGGAAGCCGCTCGTCGACAACCACCAGCAGGAGAACGACGAGCTGTGGGCGCCCCGGTTCCTCTCGCTCATGCAGACCTCGACGCGTGAGGTGGCGTGGCGGGAGCAGGACGGCGCCGTCGTCGTGGAGGTGTCCGCGCGCATCGCGCCGCCCACCCTCGACATCGCCATGAAGGTCGTCCTGACGTGGACCCTCGCGCACGACGGCGTACACCTCGCCGTCGCGGGCGAACCCGTCGGCGACTACCACGACATCGTGCCCCGCATCGGCCTGTCCTTCGCGGTGCCGCGCGAACTGCGCTCCGTCGACTGGTACGGCCTGGGGCCCGGCGAGAACTACCCGGACTCCCGCGCCGCCGCCACCCTCGGCCGCTGGCACAGCACCGTCGACGACATGTTCACCCCGTACGTCGTGCCCCAGGACTGCGCCAACCGCGGCGATGTGCGCTGGGCGTCCCTCACCGACCCGCACGGCGACGGACTCGCCGTGCGCGCGGCGGGCTCGGGCCCCTTCGCGTTCTCGGCGTGGCCGCACTCCGCGGCGGCCATCGACGCCGCCCGGCACCACAACGACCTGGCGCCGGAGGACCGCGTGACCGTCAACGTCAACCACCGTGTGCTCGGCCTCGGGTCCAACTCGTGGGGCAGCGAGGTGCTCGACACCTACCGGGTCCGCTTCGAGCCGTTCCGCTTCGAGCTCGACCTGCGCTCCGTGTCCGCGACCGCGCCCCACCACGACGAAGGGATCGCCTCGTGAGGATCTTCCGCGACCACTCCCACCTCGAAGAGGTCCTCGGCGGCGTCACCAAATGGCAGCGAACGCTCCAGGCGTTGCGCGCGGAGGGACGCCCCCTCGGCGTCATGTACTCGGTCGGTGACTCGCTCACGACGATGCGCGAGCACACCGACGTGCTCGCCACGGACGACCTCGTCGCCCGGCGCCGGTACCTCTACGTGCTGTCGCCCGTGGACGGGGACGTCGAGATCGAGACGGCCCCCGTGGCGACGCTCGAACCGGCAGAACCGTACAGCGACTTGACCGACCGTCAGCCCCTGCGCGGCAAGGGCGAACGGCGCACACTCTCGCGCGGAGCCGTCCTCGTGGCCGGACCCGACGAGGCGGTGCGGGTCCTGCCCGCGCCCAGGACGACGGCGGTTGTCGCCCACGTGACCGTGGAGGGCGCCACCTTCCACAACAAGTAGCCGCACCAGCCCCACCCCCTCCCGACATCAACGGAGCATTCAATGACGAATCGCCGGTCGATCGGTGCGGTGATCCTGTTCAGCATGGTCATCGCGGCGGTCTTCAACTTCCGCAACGTGGTCAACAACTACGTCGCGATCGGGACACTCGCGGCCCCGATCTTCCTGATCGCCACGATCCTCTACTTCGTGCCCTTCACCCTCGTCATCGCCGAGATGGTGAGCCTCAACCGCCGCTCGGAATCCGGCGTCTACCAGTGGGTGAAGTCCTCGCTCGGCGGCCGCTGGGCGTTCTTCACGGCGTTCTGCTACTGGTTCGTGAACCTCTTCTACTTCATCTCGCTGCTGCCGATCGTCCTCGTGTACGCGGGCTACATGATCCTTGGACACGAGTGGGCCATCCAGCCGTGGCTCATCGCCGTGCTCTCCGTGGTGATCTTCTTCGTCGCCACCTTCGTGTCGACGAAGGGCGCCCGCTGGATCGGCAGTGTCACCTCGTTGGGGTCCACCCTGATGATGGTCATGGCGCTGCTGTTCATCGTCGCGGGCATCGGCGCGCTGCTCGGTGGCATCACCCCGGTCAATGACATGTCGCCCGGCGGGATGCGCCTCGACCCGGGTTCCGGCATCACCGCGTGGGCGTTCCTCGGCACCCTGGCGTGGATCATCCAGGGCGTCGGCGGCGCCGAGTCGATCGGTGTGTACCTGAACGACCTCAAGGGCGGCGTGCGCGCCTTCGTCCGCACCATCATCGTGGCCGGCGTCGCGATCGGCCTGCTCTACTCGGTCGGCACGTGGTTGATGGGCATCTTCGTGAAGAAGAGCAGCGTCTCGTACAGCAACGGCATCTTCGTGACCATGCAGGCTGCGGCCGGACACTTCGGCCTGTCGGGCGACCTGGTGGTGCGCGGCGTCGGCCTCATCATGCTCGTCGCGACCCTGGGCGGCCTGCTGATCTGGACCTCCGCGCCGGTGAAGATCTTCTTCTCCGAGATACCCGACAAGGTCTTCGGCAAGCGCGTCGTGGCGCTCAACGACCAGGGCGTGCCCGTGGTCGGCGCCTGGATCCAGTTTGCGATCGTCGTGCCGCTGCTGTTCATCCCGACGCTCGGCGCGGGCAGCTCGATCGACGACCTGCTGAAGATCGTCACCAACATGACGGCCGCCACGGCGCTGCTGCCGCCGGCCCTCATCCTGGTCGCCTACCTGGTACTGCGCGCCCGCTTCGAGGGTGCGGTCCGCGAGTTCCGGTTCGGCTCCCGGGCCGTTGGCCTCGGCATGTCGATCTTCCTGCTCGCGGTGTTCGCGGTCGCCTTCGTGGCCTCCACGTTCCCCGAAGGCCAGGCGTTGTGGCTGACCCTGGCCTACAACGTCGGCGGCCTCGTCGTCTTCCTCGGCGCCTCGCTCCTCTGGTACGAGCGCTACCTGCGCCGCCTGCGCGCAACCTCCCCGGAGGAGGCCGCGGCCGAGCTCGCGCCGTCGGCCCCGCTGCGCTCCGAGGAGAACGGGCGGGCGCTGCGTGCGGGCGATGCGGAGGGGATGGCGACTTCGGCGTAGGACGACGACGCTCCGGGTGGGCGGTCGCAGGCAAGCCTTCAACGGCTTCGCGATGTCGCGATGAGTTCGGTCGCCGCTGGCGGTCTAGGTCTATATATGTGTTGTGCGGTCCGGTGACCGCACGGCCGCTCACAACTGCTGCCTTGAGAGAGAATCAGATGACCGATACCACCTGCCACATGTCGATCTCGCTCGACGGCTTCGTCGCCGGGCCCGAGCAGAGCCGGGACAATCCGCTGGGCAAGCGCGGCCAGGAGCTGCACGGCTGGCATATCGGCGACCCGCGCGCGACCGACGCCGACAAGACGGCCAACAGCTGGCTGATGCGCTCGCGTGGCGCCTACGTCATGGGCCGCAACATGTTCGGGCCGATCCGAGGCGAGTGGGACGAGGCGTGGAACGGGTGGTGGGGCGCCGAACCTCCGTACCACGCCCCGGTCTTCGTGCTCACTCGTTACGCCCACGAACCGATCAAGATGGAAGGAGGGACCACGTTCCACTTCGTCACCGAAGGCTTCGACGCCGCCTACGCGCAGGCGCTCGCAGTCGCGGACGGCAAGGGCGTGGACATCGCCGGTGGCGCTTCGACGGTTCGACAGGCACTCAACGCCGACGTGATCGATGAACTCACCCTCGACATCGCACCCATTCTGCTCGGCAGCGGAGAGCGCATGTTCGACGGCGTCGAGATCTTCGATTTCGAGCCCGTCGAGGTGCTCCACTCACCGCTGACCACTCACATCCGCTACCGCAAACGCGACGCAGGCTGAGCAGGGACCGGGGGCTTCGGACAGGGTTCGGAAGAACCGAACCCTGTTTCCGAGGGTGGCCGACGCATGGTGCACGCCTTGTGCGAGGTGGATGTCCAGGTGCCGGAGCGTTCGCTCACGGCGGTGATGGGGCCGTCCGGCTCGGGCAAGTCGACGTTCCTGCAGTGTGCCGCCGGGCTGCTAGACCGGCCCACCACGGGCGAGGTGCGGCTCGGCGGTCGCGTGATCAGCTCAATGACGGAGCGTGGCCTGTGCCGGCTGCGGCGGACGCACAACGGGTTCGTCTTCCACGCGTTCCGTACGGCGCGGTTCCGCATCCATGCCGCGCCTCGACTCGCCCGACTGGCCAACCTCTGAGGCCTGGCCCCGGCCCTCAACCGCTCCAAGCCGTACCGTACTTGTCGGCGAGGTGTCGTGCTTCCTGAAGGGTGAGCAAGCGGGCCGGGTGTTGGCCGAGAGCGAGGAGGAGGGCAGCGGTTTCCTCCAGTTCCACGGTGGTGTCGACGGCTGCCGCGACCGATGCCCCGGACACCACAGGCCCGTGGTTCTGCAACAGCGCGGCGCGGAACGGGAACGGCAACTGTTCGAGTTCCGCGGCCTGTTGGGCGTCGCCCGGGGGAGCGTAGGGGAGCAGCGGTGTCTGACCCACGCGCATCACGAAGTAGGGGGTGAGCGGGGGGAGCGCGCTGTGCGTGGACCACGAGGGGAGGCAGGATGCCGCCGCGGCGTGGCGTGAGTGCAGGTGGACGACCGTGCGGGCCTCGGGGTCGCGTCGGTAGAACGCGGTGTGCAGGGGGAACTCCTTCGAGGGCCGGGGGCCGTCGAGGTGTGTGCCGCTCAGGTCGAGGGTGGTCAGGTTGTCGGGATCCAACGCGGCGAGGTCGGCGCCGGTGGGAGTGATGAGGACATGGTCGCCCTCACGGACGCTGAGGTTTCCGGAGGAGCCGGGGCTCAGGCCGAGGGCGGCCAAGTGTGCTCCGGCCGCGGCGAGTTCGTGGCGGGGGCTCATGCGAGGTGGTCCCAGGCCGTGGTGAAGATGTCCGTGCCGCCGAAGTTGCCGGACTTGAGGGCGAGGTCGATGCCGTCGGACGCTCCGCCGGCGCAGGGCTGGGTGCGGGCCCAGGCGACGCCCGGGGCGATCTGTTGGCCGATCCGCAGTGTGCGGGCTTTCAGGGCGGTGGTGACGGCTCCGGAGGTTTCCCCGCCGGCGACCAGCAGGCGCCTGGCTCCCGCGTGTACGAGGGCCGTGGCGCAGGCCGCCAGCGCCTGCTCGACGAGTTCGGAGGCGGGCGTCGCGCCGAGAGGGGTGTCGTGTTCGAGGTCCGCGAGTGAGGCGACCGCGTAGATGAGCGGTGGCAGAGTCGCGTCACGGTGCCAGCAGGCGCGGGCGAAGTCGACGAGCTCGGCCACCGCCGCCGCGGGGTCCGAGCGCAGCGCCGCGATGTCGAGCTTGCGGTGGGGGAGGTGCTGCTGCGCGTGGGCGACTTGGGCGCGGGTGGCGGCGGACGCGCTGCCGGCGAGGACGGCTCCGGGGGCGCCGGAGGCGGAGGCGGCGGTGGCGCGCGCCGTGCCCTCGTGCGGACCGGCCAGCCCGAGGGCGAGGCCTGCAGCGCCCGTGACCAGGCGCATGTCACTCGTCGCGGCGGCGATGGTGCGCAGGTCGTCGTCGTTCGTGGCGTCGATGACGGTGAGCGAGTCGGTGAACTGCGGGGCGGCGAGGGCGTCGCGCAGCGCCTGGGCGCCGGAGCGCACCGTATCGAGGTCGACCGACTGCACGGGTCGTGCGGTCTGGGGCGCGAGGAGCCGCCCGAGGTGTGAGTCGCGCATCGGCGTGAGCGGGTGGTCGCGCATCGGGCTCTCGTCGAGGAGTTCGTCGAGCACGAACAGGCGCGACTTGTAGACGGTGCGGCCCGTGGCGGGAAAGGCCGGCACGACGACGGTCGCACTCTCGCCCAGCGCGTCGAGGAGGGCCTCGGACACCGGGCCGATGTTGCCCTCGGGAGTGGAGTCGAACGTCGAGCAGTACTTGAAGTAGAAGCGATTGCAGCCCGCGGCCTGCAGGGCCCGCAGCGCGGTCGTGGACTCGCGGACGGCCTCGTCGACGGGCACGGTGCGCGTCTTGAGGGCGACCACCACGGCATCGGCCCGCTGTACCTCGGCTGCGGCGGGTCCGTCGCCGGTCAGGCCGGCGGAGCCGACCGCGACCACCGTCCGGAATCCTCGGGCGACGAGCATGGTGGCGAGATCGGTGGCGCCGGTGAAGTCGTCGGCAATGGCCCCGAGCAGTGGCATCGGACCTCCAAGGTGCGTGGGTGTGGCGTCGGCTGTGAATCCGAGCCCCGTGCATGTGAAGTTATGTTAACAACCTTTACTCCAGTGAGAATGCCTGATACATGTTGTTAACCGGTGGGAGTAGTTCAAGCCACCGTCGGACGACCCGCGAGCCGCTGCGCCGGGGTCACGCCTGCCTATGAGCACTCATTGAGGAGGGCCATGAATCTCCATCACCTGTTCGCCGCCGCCAAGGGCCGGAGCGTGCACTACGCACTCTCGGGCGCCGGCGGCGGATTCGCTCGCACCCTCCTCGCGCAGACCCGCCGGATCGACGCCCTGCAGCCGTCCGTCCTGTGCGACCGCGACCTCCCGCGCCTGCGCGCCATGCTCGGTGACCTCGGCTACGACACCGCCCGCCTCACCGACTGCGAGGACGCGGACGCCGTCACCCGGGCCCGCGCCGAAGGGCACATCGCCCTGGTCGCCGACGGCGCCCTCCTCGGCGCGGCCGACTGGGACATCCTCGTGGAGGCGACCGGCAGCCCCGTCCATGGACACGCCATGGCCGAGGACGCCCTGCGCAGCGGCCGCCATGTGGCCATGGTCAGCAAGGAGGTCGACTCCGTCGCCGGACTCCACCTCGCCGAACTCGCGGCGCAAGAGGGGCTCGTCTACACCACCGCGGACGGCGACCAGCCCGCCAACCTCATCGGCCTGGTCACGTGGGCGCAGTTCCTGGGCCTCGACATCGTGGCCATCGGCAAGTCGAGCGAGTACGACCTCGTCCTCGACCCGGAGCGCGGCACGGTGACCCAGCTCGACACCACCGTCCCCGCCCCCGAACTCGCCGGCCTGCTCACCCTCGGCGACGACGTCGCGGCGACGCTGGAGGCCCGCGCCGCCGCCGTGGCCACGCTGCCCCAGGGTGCCACCGCCGACTACTGCGAGATGGCCGTCGTCGCCACCAACACCGGCTTCAAGCCCGACACCGAGCGGCTGCACTACCCCGTCGCCCGCATCGCCGAACTGGCCGACATCTACCGGCTGCGCGAAGAGGGCGGAGTCCTCCAACGGGCCGGCGCCGTCGACGTGTTCAGCGCCCTGCGCCTGCCCGGAGAGGCATCCTTCGCGGGCGGCGTCTTCGTCGTCGTACGCACCGGCGACCAGGAGACCTGGGAGACGCTGCGCGGCAAGGGACACGTCGTCAGCCGCGACGGCGGATACGCGGCCGTCTACCTGCCCTACCACCTGATGGGTGTCGAGACGCCGCTCTCGCTGCTCTCGGCGGTCCTGCACCACCGCCCCTCCGGCGGCACCGACCCGCGCGGCCACGCCGTCCTGGCCGGCCGCGCCCGCCAGGACCTGTCCGCGGGCACCGTCCTCGACATGGGCGGCCACCACCACGACGTCACCGGCGTCCAGGCCGTGCTGCTGCGCGACGAGGACACCCCCGGCGACATCGCCCCGCTCTACCTCGCCGCCCACACCACGCTGGCCCGGCCCGTCGCCGCGGGCGAACTCCTGCGCCTCGGCGACCTCGCCGATGCCGACGAGAACCTCACCCGGGCCTGGACGGCCGGCCGCGCCGCCCGCCCCGCCGCATCGGCGGTGCAGGCGTGAGCACCGACGTCCAGCATCTGCTGCTCGGCGCCGCGGCCGTCGCCGTGCTCGTCGTGCTCATCACCAAGTTCAAACTGCACCCGTTCCTCGCCCTCACGCTCTCCGCCCTGGGCCTCGGCCTCGCCGCGGGCATCGGGCCGGGCGCCACCGTCGAGCACTTCCAGGACGGCTTCGGTGACGCCCTGGCCAGCAGCGGACCCACCATCGGCCTGGGCACCCTGCTCGGCGGCATCCTGCTCGGCTCCGGCGGCGCCGACCGCATCGCCACCGTCTTCATCGGCACACGCCCCGTGAAGTGGATCCCCGCCGCGATCACCGCGGCGGCCCTGCTCATCGGCATGCCGCACCTGTTCGACGTCAGCTTCGTCATGCTCGTCCCGCTGGTCTACGCCGTCGCCAAGCGCACCGGCACCCACCTGCTGTACGTCGGCCTGCCCATGGCCGCCGGCCTGTACGTCTCGCACGGTCTGCTGCCGCCGCACCCGTCGCCGACCCTCGCCGTCTCCGCGTACGACGCGAACACCGGCCTGACCATCCTGTACGGCCTCATCATCGGCATCCCCCTGGCCGTCATCACCGGGCCCCTGCTGACCAAGGTCGCCTCCCGCTGGTTCGGACCCGCCCCCGACCTCGACAAGGGGCCGGTTCCCCAGCCCGACCCCACCCCTGACAACCAGCGCCGCCCCGTCTCCTTCGCCCTGGCCATGATCACGGTGCTGCTGCCGCCCGGGCTCATGCTGATCGGCACCCTGGGCACGTCCAACACGGCCAAAGGCACCCTCCCGTACGCCTTCTTCGAGGCCTGCAACTCCTCAGTGCTCTCGCTCCTCGCCGCTGTCGTGTTCGCGTTCTTCGCTCTCGGTCTGCGGTCCGGGTTCGGCCTGACGCAGCTGCAGAAGATGGCAGGCAAGGGGCTCGGTCCCGTAGGCGCGATCGTGCTGATCCTGGGCGCCGGAGGCGGCCTGAAGGCCATGCTCACCGCCACCGGCATCGACAAGATCATCTCGGACTACGCCGTCGATTGGTCGGTCCCGCCGCTGCTGCTGGCCTGGCTCGTCGCCGCGCTCCTGCGCATCTGCCTCGGCTCCGCCACCGTCGCCACCGCCGCCGCCACCGGCATCGTCGCCCCACTGCTCGCCGCCTACCCCGGTGTCTCACCGGAACTGATGGTGCTCGCCTCTGCGTCCGGCGCCGTGATGCTCTCCCATGTCAACGACTCCGGATTCTGGCTCTTCAAGGAGTACTTCCAGCTGTCCGTGTCCCAGACCTTCCGGACCTGGACCCTGATGCTGTCGCTGCAGTCCCTGCTCAGCCTCGGTGGTGTCCTGCTGCTCAGCACATTCGTCGGAAGCTGAGTCGGCGCCGGAGCACGGGCGAACATCGGCTAACGTCGCGTACGAATTGTGAAGGAGGGTGACGATGACCGCTCAGCAGCACCTGCCGCTCATCCCGGACCAGCGGCGCGAGCAACTGCTGCGCCACCTGCGCAAGGAGGGCGTACTCAGCGTCCAGCAGATCACGCAGCTGTTCAACGTCTCCCACATGACGGTGCGGCGGGACATCGCGGAACTCGAGCGCCAAGGGCTGGTCTTCTCGGTGCCGGGCGGCGTCAGGATCGCCAGTCACCTCAGCACGGAACCCAGCTTCCAGGACAAGGCCCGCGTCGAACAGCCCGCCAAGGCGGCCATGGCGAGCGAGGCCGCGCGCCTCGTCACCGAAGGGATGACCGTCTACCTCGACGCGGGCACCACCCTCATCGCCATGGTCCCGGAACTGGCACGCCTGAGCGAACTGACGGTGGTGACGAACGATTTCGACACGGCCGAACAGCTCATGGCCTCGCCCCACCTCGACATCATCCATACCGGCGGCCGTATCGACACGGCGAACCGCTCGAGCGTCGGCCGCCTCGGTGCCGCGACACTGCGTCAACTCGCCCTCGACCTCGCCTTCATCAGCAGCAGCTCCTGGGACCTGCTGCGGGGCGTCACCACACCGTCGGAACCCAAGGTCGACGTCAAGCAGGCCGCCATGGAATCCGCGGCCGGCTCGGTCCTGGTCGCGGGATCGTCGAAGTTCGGCACGTTCGGCAAGTACCGGGTGGCTCCGCTCACCGCATTCGACACGGTGATCACCGACAACGCCCTGGCGGAGGGCGCGGTCACCGGAATCCGTGAGAGCGGCTGTGAGCTGCGTCTGACGCAGACCTGACGGGGGTCAGCTCCAGGCCCGGCGTTCCTCGCTGTGCGGGTAGTCGATCTCGGGCCACCTCGGCATCGATCCACCGGGAGTGGCCGGGGGCCGGGCGGCGTCTTCCTGAAGCGGTGCCGGTTCGTCTCAGTGGAATGCGGCGACATTGCGGGCCACCAAGTCGGAAAGGGGGCGCGGGGGACGGCCCAGGCCTGCTGGACGTCCGGGCTGACGCGCAACTCGGCCGGGTTCGGGGAGCCGAGGGTGTCCAGCGTGTCATCGGCGAGTTACGCCGGCATGCTCCGGGTCGTGGCGGCCTGGGCCTCGTTGCGGGTGAGTTCCTGGAACCTGACGGGCGAGCCGAGTGCAGCGGCGATGGCTTCCGTTTGCCCGCGTGGAGTGATCACTTCCGGGCCCGTCAACTCGTAGGCGTGGCCGCTGTGTTGGCCCTCCGGTAGGTAGGCCGCCGCGACTGCGGGCCTTCACGTGGCGGACGCCCTCGGGCACCGCCGCGGTGTGCCGTGGCACCGCCGTCACCTGCTCGCCCGATCTGCGTCGCCAGGTAACAGGCCCCCTCCGCTCCGAATCTGGGCGGGTCGTACGCTGGCTGTGCCGTGCGACGCCAGACGTCAGGGGAGAGACCGGTGAAGATTGTGCTTCCTGGAGGGACCGGTCAGGTCGGCGGTGTGCTGCGGCGGGCGTTGACCGGTGCGGGCCATGAGGTTGTCGTTCTGACGAGGCACCCTGTGCGGGACGGCGAGGTCCAGTGGGATGGCCGGACGCTCGGCCCCTGGGCTGAGGCGGTCGACGGCAGTGACGTTGTGGTCAACCTTGCGGGCCGCAGCGTCAGTTGCCGCTACACCGACGAGAATCTGCGCGCCATGATGGACTCGCGTGTCGACTCCGCGCGCGTCGTGGGCCAGGCGATTGCCGCCGCCCGCACGCCGCCCCGCGTCTGGCTCCAGATGAGCACCGCCACTGTCTACGCCCACCGGTTCGACGCGCCGAACGACGAGGCGACCGGCGTGATCGGCGGAGCCGAGCCCGGCGTGCCGGGCTACTGGGCGTACAGCGTCGAGATCGCGAAGAACTGGGAGCGGGAGCAGGAGCGGGCCGCGACCCCGCAGACGCGCAGGGTGGCCCTGCGGTCGGCGATGGTGATGAGCCCCGACCGCGGTGGTGTCTTCGACTACCTGCTGTGGCTGACGAGGTTGGGTCTCGGTGGGCCGGTCGCGGGTGGCGCGCAGTACGTGTCCTGGATCCATGACCGTGACTTCGTGCGCGCGGTGGAGTTCCTGATCGGGTGTGACGACATCAGCGGGGCGGTCAATCTCGCAGCCCCCGGCCCGCTGCCGCAGCGGGAGTTCATGCGTGCGTTGCGGGCTGCGTGGGGCATGCCGGTCGGGCTGCCTGCGACGCGGTGGATGGCCGGGGTCGGAGCCTTCGCTCTCCGTTCGGACACCGAACTCCTGCTGAAGAGTCGGCGGGTGGTGCCCGGGCGGCTGGAGGACGCCGGGTTCACCTTCGACCACGGCGCCTGGTCGCAGGCTGCGGCCGACCTCGTAGGGCGGGTGCGTCGTGAGCGGACCCGAATCGGACGCACGGAGGCACGCATCTGACCACGCCTGAGCCCGAGTTCGGCCTCCAGCGCTGGTGTCGGCCTTGTCCGGTGGACTAGGTTGTGGGGATGACTACCGGGAGGGCATTGCGCCACACACGGATCGGTGACCCGGTGCTGTTCTGAGCGCCGTACGGGCCATTGCGGGCCCGCTGTTCGATCGAGGTATTCGCGCTGCCGCGCGGGCTCCGCCCTCGTCGTGTTGATCACAGGACACATCAACCACGACAGGAGCGTTCATGCCCACCAAGATGTTGCAGATTCCCACCGAGGACGGCCAGGCCGATGCCCTCGCCGCCTTCCCCGACGACGGCGAGCGGCACCCAGGGGTGCTGATGTACGCGGACGGCTTCGGCATCCGGCCTGTGCTGCGGGAGTTGGCCCGCGAACTGGCCGGCCACGGGTACTACGTGCTCGTCCCCAACTTCTTCTACCGGCACGGCCCGGCACCTGTGGTCGAACTCCCCGAGTACATCGGAGAAGAGGCCAGGACCTCGGTGATGGGTCGGCTGATGCCCCTGATTGAGGCGCACACCATCGATCGGGCCCTCCGCGACGCCGACGCCTACCTCAGATTCCTCACCACCCGGCCCGAGGTCGACGCCGGACCCGTCGCGGTGACCGGCTACTGCATCGGCGGCCTCCTGGCGGTGCACACCGCCGCGGCTTACCCTCGCCAAGTGGCCGCCGTCGCCGGATTTCATGCCCCCGTGGGCGTTGCCGGACCCGACAGCCTGCGCCGACTCACCGCCCAGGTCCACTTCGGCCACGCCGAAACCGACCTGACGCCCGAGGCCCTCGGCGAACTCAACCAGGCCTTGGACGCCGCGGGTGTCGACTACACCTCTGAGATCTACCCCGACACCGTCCACGGTTTCACCATGGCCGACACCGACGCTTTCAACGCCGCCGCACTGCAGCTCCACTGGGAGCACCTGCTCCCTCTCCTCGGCCGCACTCTGGCCAACCGTTGAGGCTCCGGGCCCGAAGCCATCCTCTGCGTTGTCCATGGGCAACAAGCCCACCGGCCTCGGCAGAAGCCCGGTCGTGCCGGCCCTCACGGCGGCTCACGCACCCGCAGCGATGGCTTGGATGACGGCCCTGGGCGCCGGGCCGGGACGGCCAGGGAGGCGTGCCACGAGTACCCGGCGGATCTCCGGGGGCGCGCCCTCGACGCGCAGCAGGCTCACCCCGGGCGGCAGTACCGGTGAGAGGCGGGACGGCAGTGTGGTCACGCCGAAGCCGCCGGCGACGAGTTGGAGCTTCGTCAGCCAGTCGCGCGCGGAGTGGACGACGCGCGGCCGTCCGGGCAGGCCGGGCCAGACGCCGAGCAGAGGCTCGGAGCTCGACGACGGGGTGGCGATCCACGCGGCGTCGACCAGTTCGTCGACGTGCACGGTGGTGCGTCCGGCGAGGTCTCCGGTCGAGGGCGCCGCGACGACCAGTTCGGTGTCCGCGACGGTCTCGACGTGGAGGCGCGGCGAGTCACCGTCGAAGGGACGGTGGGGTGCTCGGGACGTCAGTACGGCGAGGTCGAGCGAGCCTGCGCGCAGCGCCCGGATGAGGGCGGGCGTGGTGCCCTCGCGGGTGGTGACCGTGATCTGCGGGTCGGCCTTCGCGAGGTGGGCGAGTGCGGCGGGCAGGATCGTCGAGCCCGCGCTCGGGACGGCCCCGAGCCGCACCAGTTCGGTCCGCGGGACGGTGCCGGTGAGTTCACGTTCGGCCGCTGTGAGCGAGGCGAGGATCGTGTGGGCGTGCCGCAGGAGGGTCAAGCCGGCGGGAGTGAGCCGTACGCCGTCCGCGCGGCGTTCGAACAGGGTGGTACCGGCGCTGTGTTCGAGGGCGGCGGCCTGGCGTGAGACGGCCGACTGCGTGTAGCCGAGACGGGCAGCTGCCGAGGTGAAGCTGCCCGACTCGGCGATCTGCCGCAGGACCCGCAGTCCCGTGCTGGAGATGTCCATGCGTCATACGCATACCAGATGTGCGTGATCTTCGCTTCCCGCATGCCCGTCCGGCTCCTAGTGTCGATCCCAAGAGGACGGACGGAAGAGGACGGACTAGAGACGATGGACGGAAGAGGACGGGCGAACATGGAGGTCAACACATGCGCGCAGCAGTTCTGACGCGCTTCGGCGCCCCACTCGCGGTGCGGGAGGCACCGGCCCCCGAGGCCGGTAGCGGTGAGGTGGTGGTCGAGGTCCTCGCCGCCGCCGTGGCGCCCTACGCGGCCGAAGTCTTCAGCGGCAAGCGGCAGTACCCCCTCGTCCCTCCTGTCGTGCCCGGTGTCGGCGGCGTGGGGCGGATCGTCCACGTCGGCCCCGACGCCACCCGGCTGCGCCTCGGCGACCTGGTGTGGTGCGACCCGACGGTGCGTGCGCGAGACGACGCCCTGACGCCCGACATCACGCTCCAGGGCTGGAGTTCGCGCGGCGAGGGCGGCGCGCGGCTCGCCGAGTACCTGCACGACGGCGCGTTCGCCGAACTCATGCGGGTGCCGACGGAGAACGTCTACCCACTGCCAACCTGGGCCGGGGAGGATCCGGCCCGCTGGGCCGCGCTCACCGTGCACACCATCTCCTACGGCGGGCTGCTGGCAGGTGGGCTCGCGGCCGGCGAGACGCTGCTCGTCAGCGGGGCCACCGGAAACCTCGGCAGCAGCGCCGTCGCGGTCGCGCTCGCGATGGGAGCGGGCCGCGTGGTCGCCCCCGGCCGCAACAAGGCCGCGCTCGACCTCCTCGCCGACCGCTTCGGTCCGCGGCTGCGCCCGGTCCCGCTGACCGGGGACGAGGTCGGCGACCGCGAGGCGATGTCCGCGGCGGCCGGCGGTCCGATCGACATGGTGATCGACCTGCTCCCGCCGAGCGCACCCAGCTCGGCCTCGCGCGCGGCGGCCATGACCGTGCGCGAGTACGGCCGGGTCGTCCTCATGGGCGGCGTCGGCATGCTCGGTGGCGCCGACCTCGCACTCCCGTACCCGTGGATCATGCGCAACTCGGTCACCGTGCGCGGGCAGTGGATGTACCCGCGCGCAGCCAATGTCGGCATCATCCGGCTCCTCGCCTCGGGCACTCTGGATCTCGCCCCCGAACGGGTCCGGTCGTTCGGCCTCGATGCCGTCAACGACGCCATCGCGTACGCCGCCGCGCACGGTGGCCCGTTCGACCGCACCAGCCTCACACCATCGGCCGGCCGACACCGGGCCCCCTGATCGCCACCAGCCACCAGCCACCAGCCACATCCGCACGACCGTGAAGCGTCACTTTCCCAGGCGCCGACCCATACGACAGGCCCTACGCAGCCGTGAGCACGATCTTGCCGCGGATGTGCCCCCGCGCGGCGCGTTCGTGGGCGGCTCGGGCATCCGCGAGTGTGAAGGTGCTGTCGATCGCAACGCGGACCGTGCCCGCGTCGAGCAGGCGTCCCAGTTCGGCGAGTTGAGTGCCGTTGGAGCGGACCTGGGTACTGGAGACCGTGACGTCCCGCTTCGCGATTTCCGCTTCGTCGAAGTCTCCCGGGAATACGGGGAATTGGTCGCCGGCGCGTTTGAGCGTGCGCAGGAAGCGGCTGCTGTGGGGGCCGCCGACGGTGTCCAGGACGAGGTCCACGTCGTGCACCAGCTCCTCGGGACGGCTCTTGGTGTAGTCGATGAACCGGTCGGCGCCGAGGTCCGCCAGGAAGGTCTCGTGCTCGCCGGATGCCACCGCGATGACCTGCGCGCCCTTCCACTTCGCCAGCTGCACCGCGAAGTGCCCCACGCCGCCCGCGGCGCCGTTGATGAGCACCGTCGTGTCGGTGCCGAGTGCCGTCGGGTGGTGCCGCGTCTCCTGGAAGGGGGACGGACGGTCGTGCCCGACGTCGATGAGGAATTGCCACGCGGTGAGTCCGGCCATCGGTGCCCCGGCGGCGTGTACGTGGTCGATGCCGGCCGGTTTGCGTGCCAGGTCCGACACGGGGACGGCGACGTACTCGGCGTACGCGGAGCCGTTGAAGCCGGGAAAGCGCAGGAGGCCGAAGACCGATCTGTTCGCTCTGGTGGCGGCGCTCGCCTGGGTCGGTGACCAGGCCTCACTCGCGCCGCGCGCCGACCACCTCTTCGACGTCGTCGCGAGCGCGATCCTGACCGAGGCAGGCGCCGGCGCCGGCCGAGCGCTCTGAGCGCACGACGTCCCCGGCCCGTGACTCGGCGGCTGCCGAAGCGGCACGGTGCGGTCACCGGGACTCTGGGACCAAGTCGGCCTGGGCGTCGACGGGTTGGCGCTGACCTGCGCCCCGCTTCGGCAGGACGAGCATCGCTCCCGCGCCGATCACGGCCAGGACCGTCATCACCACGAAACCGCTGGAGAAGCTGCCGGTCACGCTGACGATGAAGCCCATCACGGAAGGCGCGACGATGCCGGACAGCGCGAACGCCGCGTCGGCGAAACCGGCCGCGACGCCGGGCTGGGACGGCGCCGCGTCGATCGCGGCGACCCACCAGATGCCGCCGGTGACGAAGCCGAGCCCGACCCCGATCGAGATGAAGGTGACGGCGACGGTCAGGGACGGCGCCGTGAAGATCGGGATCAGGGCGGCGCCGGAGAGCAGCAGCGCGGTTCCCATGATGGTGAGGCGGCTGCGCTCGCTGCCGGTGCGTGCGAAGACGCGGTCCGTGATCACCCCGCCGATGAGTGCGCCGACGATGCCCGCGGCCCAGGGAGCCACGGTGAAAAGGCCGACCTCGGTGATGCTGAGCTGGAACTCCGAGGACAGGTAGTCGGGCAGCCAGTACATGAAGCCCCAGAACATGAAGCCCCACGCGAAGTAGCCCACCGCGATGATCCACAGGTTCCGGTTGGTCAGGATCGGGCGCCACTGGACCCGCCCCGTGGAGGTGCGTTCCTCGTCGAGCTGGCCCGCGGCGATGTGCGCGCGCTCCGACTCCGACACACCACTGTGTTCCTCGGGTGTGTTCTTCAACAGCGCGTAGGCGATGGCGAACCAGAGCACGCCGAGACCGGCGAGCACCCAGAACATGCCCTTCCAGGTCAGGACGGCGATCAGCTGAGACACCAGCGGCCCGCCGATCAGCAGCGAGCCGGACACGGCCACACCGCCGACCATCGCGAGCGCGATCCCGCGTTCCTTCTGCGGAAGCCAGCGGCTGACCGTACGGCTCGCCGCGGGGAAGCCGGGCCCCTCACCCGCACCCAGGATGATGCGCGTGACGAACAGGCCGATGAAGGATCCGGCGATGGGGGTCACCGCGGTGACCAGCGACCAGATGGCCACGCCCACGAGCAGGATGCGCCGGGCGCCGTAGCGGTCGACGAGTGGCCCCGCCATGAAGGCGAACACCATGTAGCCGATGGAGAAGGCGCTGCTGATCAGCCCGTACTGGGACTTGCTGATACCGAAGGCCTCGGTGAGCGGTTCGACCGCGTAGCTGATGGCGCTCCGGTCGATGTAGTTGATCACGATGAGGGCGACGATCAGTGCGAGCGTCAGCCACCGCACGTTGGTACGCGAGGAACTCATGGGTTCACCTCGGTGGAGTGATGGGGAGTCTGCGTTGCCTCATGTGCCGGCCACCACCGCGGACAGCGCACGGGTCAGGCCCGTCGTGTCCGCGGCCGCGGCGATGTTCCACACCTCCTCGGCCAGTGCCCGCACGGCGGGTCCGTCGCCGGCGCCGAGGGCGTTGGCGAGGAACTTCGCGGTGAGTTCACGGGGGTCGAGGGGGTCCTGGGGGCTGCCCCGGTTGACCATGACACGTTCGGTCACGGTGGATCCGTCGTCGAGTTCGGCAGTGAGGGCGGCCGGGAACTGGTGCGGGAAGACGGTCGTGCACTCCTCGTCCGCCACGCAGATGACGCGGGCGGCGAGGCCGAGACGTGCGGGGTCGGCCGCCGCCTCATCCGTGAAGTCCTCGTGGAACACGCCGAGTCCGTGCCCTGGAGCGTCGGGCTCGGCGAGCAGTCCGGCGGCCACCGTGTACGGACCGCTGAACGCCGCGTGGTAGCCGGAGCGCGGGTGTGCCTTCTCGGCCGCGGGTTCCGCGATGGTACGCAGGACGGGCGCGGGTACACCGAGCGTCAGACGGGTGATGTGTCTTGGCTCGACGCCGCGACGGCGCAGCCGCATCGCGGCGTCCACCCCCGCGTGGGTGAAGTGGTTGCACGGGTACGGCTTGATGAAGAGCCGGGCCAACTCCCAGCGCTCGCCAAGCCCTTCGGTGACCTCCGCCACCACGGCGGCCTCGTCGAAGCGTTCACCGCAGAAGGCCTGGAAGAAGCCGAAACGGCCTTCGAGGACGGTAGGTGGACCGGTCAGACCGAGCCGTGCCATGTCGGCCGCGACCACCCCCGCGTGCGCGGCCCAGCCGCAGTGCACCCGCTTGACGGTGCCACCCGTGCGGTTGGCCTCGATGATCCCGGAACCCATGCTCGCCGCGATGCCGATCGCCGAGCAGATACCGTCGGCGTCCAGGCCGCGCAGCATCGCGGCGGCCACGGCGGAGCCGATCGCCCCGCAGATCGCGGTGGCGTGCAGACCCCGGTCGAAGAAGACGGAGTTGCCGAGCTTCTCGTCGTACTGGGCCATGCCGAGCCGGCAGGTGACCTCGATGCCTACGGCGGCGGCGTCGAGGAGCCGCGCCCCACTGGCGCCGGTCGCCTCCGCGGTGGCGAGGGCGGCGGGTATCACCGATGCCGACGGGTGCAGCACGGACGGCAGATGGGTGTCGTCGAAGTCCAGACTGTGCGCGAGCGTGCCGTTGACCAGCGCAGCCGACGGTGCGGGCAAGCGGGTCGAGGAGCCGATGACGGTGGCGGCGGGGACGCCGCCCCACTCCTCGGCGAGTTCGCGCACCGCGGCGCCGGGCCGCTCGGACAGCGCGGCGATGCTGTTGCCGAGCAGGTCGAGCAGGTGCCCCGTGGTCTTCTCCCGCAGCCCGGCGTCGAGTTCACCGTCCCGTACGGCGACGGCGAATGCCGCGAGCTGCTGCGCGGGAGTGGCTGTGGCCGGTGTCGTGGAGTCGTCCGTCATCAGGACACCACCGCGATCGGGCGGATGGGGGAGCCGGTGCCGCCGACGATCCGCAAGGGGGCGACGACGAACAGGAAGGTGTGCTGTCCGGTCGCGGCGAGGTCTTCGAGCGCGAGGTGTTCCATGATGTAGACGCCGTTCTCCACCAGCAGCAGCCGGTGCACGGGCAGGACGCTGTGGCCCGCGCCCGGCGCTATCTGCTCGCAGGCGGTGGTGTCGCAGCCGACGGCCTTCACGCCGCGTTCCGCGAGCCAGGCCCCCGCGTCCTCGGTGATCCCGGGCACGCCGGACTCCTTGCCGAGGTAGGCGGCCGGATCGTCGAAGTGCCGCGCCCAGCCGGTGCGGACCACGGCGACATCGCCCTGGCGGGGCTCGGCGCCGCCGAGTTCCGCGGCGCGCTCCAGGTCGGCGGCGGTGACACCGTATCCGCCCGGCAGGGTGCCGACCCCGTGCGCCGCGGCGACGTCGAGGAGGACACCGCGGGTGACCATGGCGGGCGTCTGTTCCGCGCCGTGCTGCGAGAAGGAGCCGCCGGTCTGCGCCTCGGCGGCGTCGACCCCTCCGTGCAGCTTGCCGTTGTGGCTGACGTGGGACAACGCGTCGATGTGGGTGCCGACATGGCCTCCGGTGACGATGACCTCGTTGGAGGCGGAACCGCCGTCGGGGCGGACCATGTCGCCGTGTCGGCGGGCCAAGGTCATGCGGAAACCAGGGTGGTTGGGCGAGCACGGCATGCCGGTGAAGAGGGGCTGGCCCAGTTCCACGATGTGCGGGTCGGCGGGCAGTGCGTTGAGCAGGGCGTTGCCGGACGCCTGGTGCGGTGGGGTGAGCTGGGAAGAGGTCATGACCTGCCTAACCTGGAGAGGGGAGCGGGGAGCAGCGGCGTGTGTGCGCCGCCGGAAGGTGTGCGGATGCGGTGTCAGCTCGCGCGGTCCAGCACCCAGCGGGCGCGGGCCACGACCGCCGGGTCGATCAGCCGGCCGCGGTCGTCGAGCCAGGCGGCGCTGCCGCTCTCTTGGGCCTGCCGCAGCGAATCGACCAGCCGACGGGCGTCGTCGACCTCTTCGGGCCGGGGCGTGAAGACCGCGTTGACCACCGGGACCTGCTTCGGGTGGACGACGGAACGGCCGAAGAAGCCCTGGTCGAGGGCGCGTTGAGTACTGGCCGCGAGACCAGCGACGTCCGTCACGTCGGTCCACACGCTCTGCACCGGACCGGTCAGGCCCGCCGCGCGCGCCGCGTTGACGATGCGGGCGCGCGCCCAGTCAAGTGCCGCGTCACCGCGCACCCTCAGGTCGGCGCCGAGGTCGGCCTCGCCGAGCGAGAGGAACGCTACCTGCGGTGCTGCCAGGGCGAGTTCGAAGGCGTGCTCCACGCCGAGCGCCGTCTCGAACAGCAGGTGCAGGGGTGCGTCCACGTGCCGCAGTACGGTCTCGATCTCCTCGGCGCTCTCGCACTTGGCCAGGCGCAGACCCTGCACGGGCGCGCCCGCGAGTACCGCCAAGTCGGCCTGCCCGTACGGGAGTGTGACCTGGTTGATGCGCAGCCACAACGGCTTGGGCCAGGTCTCGCCCACGGCCTGTACGGCGGCGGCGCGTGCCTCGTCCTTGCGGTCGGGCGGCACCGCGTCCTCCAGGTCGAGGACGACCGCGTCCGCCTCGCCGCGCATCGCCTTGTCGAGGAGGTCGGGGCGGGTTGCGGGGACGTAGAGCCAGGACCGCACGCCGGTGGGGTGCGCCGGGGCGCTCATACGACGCCCCGGTCGGCGAGGGAGGCGATCTCGGCCGCGCTGACACCGTACGCGCCGAGCACCTCAGCGGTGTCCCGGCCCTTGCGCCGGCCGGACCAGCGGACGGCGCCCGGGGTGTCGCCGAGCCGGAAGGGCACGTTCTGGAACCGGATACGGCCGAGCTCCTCGTCCTCCACCTCGGTGATCGTCTCCAGGGCCTGGAACTGCGGATCCTCGAAGATGTCACTCATGTCGTAGATCGGCGCGATGGCGGCCTGCGCCTCTTCGAACGCGGCGATGACCTCTGAGCGGGTGCGGTCCGCGATCCAGGAGCCGACCGCCGAGTCGAGCTCGTCCGTGTGCCGGGCGCGCTCGGCGCCCGAGGCGAACCACGGCTCGTCGATGAACTCGGGGCGCCCCACCAGCCGCATGACCCGTTCCGCGATGGACTGGGCGCTGGTGGAGACCGCGACCCACGAACCGTCCTTGGTGCGATAGGTGTTGCGCGGCGCGTTGTTCGCCGACCGGTTGCCGGTGCGTGGCTGGAGCTCGCCGAGCTGGTCGTAGGTGATGGCCTGCGGCCCGAGCAGCGTGACCATCGGCTCGATGATCGCCAGGTCGAGCACTTGACCGCGGCCCGTGCGGTCCCTGGCGTGCAGCGCGGTCATGATGCCGAAGGCGGCGGTGAGCGCGGAGACGCCGTCGGCCAGGCCGAACGGCGGCAGGGTCGGGGGCCCGTCGGGCTGTCCCGTGATGGCGGCGAAACCGCTCATCGCCTCCGCGAGCGTGCCGAAGCCGGGGCGCTTGGAGTAAGGGCCGCGCTGCCCGAATCCGGTGACGCGGGCCAGGACCAGACGCGGGTTGATCTCGGCCAGCGCCTCATAGCCGAGGCCCCAGCGCTCCAGCGTGCCCGGGCGGAAGTTCTCGATGACGACGTCCGCGTCCGCGACCATGCGGCGGAAGATGTCCTGGCCCTCGGGGCTGCCGAGGTAGAGGGTGATCGCTTTCTTGTTGCGCGAAAGCATCTTCCACCACAGGCCCACACCGTCCTTGTTCGCGCCGTGGTGGCGCACCGGGTCGCCCTTGGGATGTTCGACCTTGGTGACATCGGCGCCGAAATCGGCGAGCAGGGTGGCGGCGAGGGGGCCCGCGAACAGTGTCGCGATGTCCAGCACCTTGATGCCGTCGAGGGCCGCAGTGCTGTCTGCCCGGGGTGCGGGGGTGGTGTCGGTCATGGAGTTCCTTCCGTCGTCACGTGGGGGAGGAGGCCGCCTTCCAGCCGAGGCGCGTGGAGAGGTCACGTGCCGCCTCGACCACGCGGGGTGCGCAGGCGCGGACGAACTGTGGGGTGAAGCGGGAGCGCGGGCCGCACACGGACACCGAGCCGCGGACGTCGCCGTCGAAGCCGAAGACGGGCGCGGCCACCGAGCCGGCGTCGGCCTGGCGTTCGCCCTGCGAACTCGCGTAGCCGAGCTCTCGGATCGCGGCCAGTTCGGTGCGGAGGGCGTTCTCATCGGTGATGGTCCGGTCGGTGAGCGCCGAGAGTTCCGCGGTGAGGATCTCTTCCTGCCGCTCCTGGGGCAGGAAGGCGAGGAGACACTTGCCGGAACTGCCCGCATGCAGCGGGAACCTGCGGCCGAGTTCCACGGTCATCTTCACCTCGTGGGTGCTGACGATCTGGTCGATGTAGGCGCGCCCGCCGGGCACCAGCGCCGTGAGGGTCACGGTCTCCCGCGTCTGCTCGTGCAGTCGCCGCAGGGTTTCCGCGGCGACGGCCCGCAGGTCGAACTCGCGCAGCGCCCTGGCGCCGAGCGCCGCCGCGGTCGGACCGAGGCGGTAGAGCCGGGTCTGCTGGTCGAGCACCACCATCCCGCGTGCCACCAGGGTCTGAAGGATGCGGTGCACGACCGCCTTGCTCAGGCCGAGCTCGCGGGCGATCGATGACACCCCGATGTCGTCGGGGCCGTCGGTGAACAGCAGGAGGACGTCGATGACTCGGCCTGCGGTCTCGGTTCCGGGTTGGGTCGTCATGGGCTCATTCTTGCCTGTTCCCTGAGGTCGATGTCCGGGGGCTCCCGAAGTCTCGATCTCTTTCCGTACCGCTGAATGGAACACCAGAGAAACACCGTCTCCAGGCCCGGTCAAGAGGTGCTGGCCAGGAAGTAGCGACGTTACCTGGATTCTTCAGGAAGGTATTGACGTCGATTCGTGGGTGCTGCAAGTATCGAATGGCCAACGTGTTCCGCTCAACGGAACAACATGGAAGGGGGTGGGCAGGTGACTGCCCGACCATCCGAAGCACCCCTGACGGCGGCGCCCGACCCCAAGACCGAGGCGCGGGAGCGCACCGGGGACCTCGCACTCTGGGCCGCACGGCTCTCCTGGACCGACGTGCCCGCCGACGTGCGTGAGCGGCTCTCCCTCGTCCTGCTCGACACCTTCGCGGTGACGCTCGCCGGAGCCCGGACCGAGGGGCAGCGCCGCATCCGCGCCGCCTGGCCCCAACCCGCGGGCGACGCACCGGTGTTCGGCGCCGCGGTCCTTACGCAGGTGGACACCGCCGCGTACTTGAACGCGACGGCTCTGGTGTGCAGCGAGCTCGACGAGGGCGGCAAGTACGCCCGTGGCCACCCGGCCGGACACACCTTCCCCGCGATCCTCACCCTGGCCGCCGCGCTCGGCTCCACGGGCGAGCTGACCTCCCGCGCCCTGCTCGTGGGGTACGAGGTCGCCGCGCGCCACGGCCGTGCCACGGGCCTGCACCCCGGTGTCCACCCGCACGGGAACTGGGGCGTGACCGGCGCCGCGGCGGGCTGCGCACTCCTGCTCGGCCTGCCCGCGGAAGGGATCGCCGCGGCCATCGACACGGCTTCAGGGCTGCCCGTCGCCGGCCACTTCGACTCCGCGCTCGACGGCCACCGCGTACGGGACGCCTGGATGGGCGCCGCGGCCGTGTCCGGCCTCGCCGCCGCCCGGCTCGCCGCGGCAGGCGTGGTCCGCAACACCGGCACCGCCGCCCTCTCGCTCGGCACACTGCTCGGCACCTTCGACGCCGCCGCGCTCACCGACCGGCTCGGCGACGACTGGCAGATCCAGCACAACTACTTCAAGCGGCACGCGTCGTGCTCGTACACACACCCGGCCGCCGACCTGGCCCTCCAGCTGCGCGACCGGCACCTCGGTGGACGCAGTGGCACCCAACTGGGCGCATCCGTCGTTGAGATGCACGTCGACACGCACGCGCTCGCCGCACCGCTGAACCGTACGACGTGGGACAGCAGCCTCGGGGCAATGTTCTCCGTCCCGTACGCAGTCGCCGCGGCGCTGCTCGACGGCGCGGTGACCCCGGACACGGCGGACGCCACCGAAGCCGACCGGCCCGAACTCTTCGCGCTGGCCCGCAAGGTGACCGTCGCCGAGGACCCGGAGCTGACCGCACGCCTGCCGCACGAGCGCGCCACCCGGCTGACGGCGGTGCTGGACGACGGCCGGCGCGTGGAGCTGAGCGCACCGCATCCCGTCGGCGACAGCAACCACCACCCGTTTACCGAGCAGACACTGGCCTCGATGCTCGCGGACCTGCTCGGCGACACGGCCACGGTCGACCGCTTGCGAAGCGCCGTCGACGACCTGTTCACGACCGACGATGTGGGACCGTCGCTGCGGGCTCTCGCCGCCCTGAGGCCCTGTCCTGCCGCGACACCAGGAGACAGCGCATGAAGATCTTCTCCGTCACCCCGATCCGGACGGGCGCCGACGAACTGGCCCGACGCCGGGACCGCTACCGACGGCTCTCACCCCCCGGCGTCGAATGGGTCCTCGAGGAGATCGGCTCCGACGCGCCCTCCGAACTCGCGACGGCGCGGGACATCGCCGCCTCGACCGTCTCGGTCACCGCGGCCCTGGCGGCGGCGCCCGGCGACACATTCGACCTCCGGATGCCGGACTGCGTCCTCGACCCCGCCGTCCCCGTCGCACCCGACGGCGCCGCCGTCCCGAACGTCGGCATGCTGCGGTTGTGCGCGGCACACCTGGTCGCGACCGGACGTCGGTTCGGTGCGGTCACCCGCAACCGGGCGATCGGCGACGAACTCGCCCGGCGCATCGAGGAGTACGGGTACGGGCCGTGGTTCGCCGGAGTGACCGTGCTCGACCTGGCCGTCGACGCGATCCCCGACACCGGGCGGTGGAACGACGCCGTGCGCGGCGCGCTCGACGGCTTCGCGGAGCGGGGCGTGCGGGTCGTGATCAACGGCTGCTCCGCCGTCGAAACCGACACCCCGCACACGGTGGAACTCGTCGACCCGGCGGCCCTGGCCCTGCGGCTACTGGCGGCGGGAGGCCGGGCATGAGCGGCGCACAGCCCGACGCGGGGACGGTCGACCTCGTGGTGGCGGGCGCGGGCGGCGGACTCGCCGGGGCGCTCAAGGCCGCCGAGGACGGGCTGAGCGTGCTCGTCGTCGACCCCGACGAACAGTTCCTGCGCGGCAACAACACCTCGATGTCCACCGCGATGATCCCCGGCGCCGGCTCCCGCTGGCAGCGCGCGGAGGGCGTCGAGGACAGCCCGGAGCGCTTCCTCGCCGACATCACCGCGAAGACCCACGGCACCGCGGACCCGGCACTCGCCGACGCCCTCGCGAGGATCAGCGCACCCCTGGTGGAATGGCTCGCGGACGGCGCGGACGTGCCGCTCCAACTCGTACGCGACTTCAGCTACCCCGGCCACAGCGCCGACCGGCTGCACACCGTGCAGGGGCGGCACGGCTCGACGCTGCTGCGGCACCTGTACGAACGGGTGCGGCGCTCACCGTCGATCGACCTGCTGATCCCTGCTCGGCTGGTGGACGTCGAGCGGGACACCGAGGGACGTGTCACCGGCGCCGTCGTCGAGGACCCGGGCGGCCACCGGGAGACCATCGCGACCCGGGCCGTGCTGCTGGCCACCAACGGCTACGGCGCCGACCGCGCCCTGGTCGAGCGGCACATGCCGGAGATCGCGGCGGCCGACTACCACGGCGGTCAGTTCTCCACCGGCGACGGCCTGGACATCGGGCTGCGGCACGGCGCACGAGCCGCCTACATGGACGCCTACCAGGGCCACGCGGCACTCGCCCGCCGCTCACGGACGCTGGTCGGCTGGGCCACCATCATGCACGGCGCGATCATGGTCGACGCCGTCGGCGAACGGTTCGGCGACGAGACCACCGGCTACTCCGAATACGCGGCAGCCCTCGCGGCCCGCCCGGACGCACGTGGCTGGATCGTCCTGGACCGCCGCATCCACGACCTGTGCCTGCCGTTCTCCGACTTCCGGCAGACGGTGGACGCGGGCGCGCTGGCGTGGGCCGACGACCTGGACGCGCTCGCCGCGCGCACCGGCTGCGACACGAAGGCCCTCCAGGAAGCGGTGTCCGAGCAGGTCGCCTCGGCCACCGGGGCGGCCGGGTACGACCGGTTCGGCCGGACATTCTTCGAGGCGCCGCTGCGCGGCCCGTACGCGGCCGTCGAAGTGATCCCCGCCCTGTTCCACACGCAGGGCGGCCTCGTCGTCGACGCCGCCGCACGCGTCCTCGACGGCCAAGGGGCCCCGATCGGCGGCCTGTTCGCCTCGGGAGGGGCCGCGCACGGCATCTCCGGCCGGGGCGCGGACGGCTACCTGGCGGGCAACGGACTACTGCCCGCACTCGGCCTCGCCTGGCAGGCGGCCACGACCCTGTCCGGCGCCACGGACATCGCCGAGAACTGAGAACTCAGAACCCAGAACCCGGAAAGGCACGCACACCATGACCGAACTGGATCTGCTCATCAAGAACGTCCGCCTGGTGAAGCACGACGCCGCGAACATCCCCACCACCGACATCGGCGTCAAGGACGGCGTGTTCCACCGCATCGCCCCGGACATCCCGGCGTCCGAAGCGGCCGAAGTCGTCGACGGCAAGGGGCTGTTGGCGTTCCCCGGCGTCGTCGACGCACACCAGCACTGGGGCATCTACAACCCGCTGTCCGACGACACCGTCACCGAGAGCAAGGCCTGCGCCCAGGGCGGCGTGACGACCGCCCTCACGTACATGCGGACCGGGCAGTACTACATGAACCGCGGCGGCAGCTACAACGACGTCTTCCCGCTGGTCCTCGACGCCGCCGAGAGCCGCTCGCACGTCGACTACGGCTTCCACCTCGCGCCGATGGAGAAGTCGCACATCACGGAGATCCCCGAGCTGATCGCCCGCTTCGGTGTCACCTCGTTCAAGATCTTCATGTTCTACGGCAGCCACGGCCTGCACGGGCGCTCCGCCGACCAGAACGACTTCCTCATGATCCCGCCCGGTGAGCGCTACGACCTGGCGCACTTCGAGTTCGTGATGCGCGGCGTACAGGCGGCACGCGAGGCGTACCCGGACCTCGCGGACGCCATCTCGCTGTCCCTGCACTGCGAGACGGCCGAGATCATGACGGCGTACACCAAACTGGTGGAGGAAGAAGGCCAGTTGGACGGCCTTGCTGCCTACAGCGCCTCGCGTCCGCCGCACTCGGAGGGGCTCGCGGTCACCATCGCCAGCTACCTCGCGGCCGAGACGGAACTTCCCAACATCAACCTGCTGCACCTGTCGTCCCGCAAGGCGATCGATTCGGCGATGCTGATGGCGAAGACCTTCCCGCAGGTCAACTTCCGCCGCGAGGTGACCATCGGCCACCTGCTCGCCAACATCGAGACGGCCTCCGGCATCGGCGGCAAGGTCAACCCGCCGCTGCGCCCGCAGGACGACGTGGACGCGCTCTGGGAGCACCTGGTGGCGGGCAACATCGACTGGGTGGTCAGCGACCACGCCTGCTGCAAGGAGGAGACGAAGTTCGGCGACCCGAAGAGCGATGTCTTCCAGGCCAAGTCCGGCTTCGGCGGCACCGAGTACCTCCTGCCCGGCCTCGCCGGCGCGGCACCCGCCCACGGCCTGCCGCTGCAGAAGGTCGCCGAACTGACCGCCTGGACACCGGCGCAGCGCTTCGGCCTGCCCACGAAGGGGCAGATCGCGGAGGGCTACGACGCGGACGTGGTGCTGGTCGACCCGTCGGCATCATGGACCGTGGACGCGGGCGACTCGCTGTCGGCGCAGGAGTACACGCCGCTGCAAGGGCTAGAGATCGGCGCACGCGTGGAGTCGACGTACCTGCGCGGCACGCAGGTCTTCGGCGACGGCAAGGTCATGGGCGCGCCCCAGGGGCGCTACTTGTCGCGTCCCACCGCACGCTGAGGGCGCCGACATCCGCCCGGTGTTCATCGCGGCCACCTCGACACCGACGGAACGGCACGAATCAGTGCCGTTCCGCACACATGGCAAGGGCGTGAGTGTGTGTCGTGGTCAAGTGGTCGGCAGGTGGGACCAGAAGGAGAGGTTGTGGTCGGTGGCGAAGTCGGTGTCCGCCTTCGAGCAGGCCGCGGGGGCGTCACCGCTCGCCGGATCGGTGTCGCAGGCCTTCAGGGACATCGTCGTGCCTGGCTTGTCGGCGTAGTCGGGCCAGTTGGGGGTGCGTGCGGTGTTCGGTTCGCCCGCCGCCGCGAAGCGGCCCCAGTACGTGATCATCTCGTCGGAGAGCTCCAGCTGGTCGTCGTCGTACGGGAGGGTCTGGCCGAGGTACTCCCAGAGGTAGCCGAGGTCGTCGACGTGAACGGCGCCGCCGAACGGGAAGTCGCGTGCCGCCGCGCTGCGTTGCTGGATGCGGAAGATCGAGGTGAAGTGCGGGGTGTCCGACTCGGCGAATTCGTAGGAATAGGTGGGCACCCGTTTCGCGAACGTGGCCGTCAACTGCTGTCGCGTGTACGAGGTGGAGTCGCTGTTGGCCTTCGTCCACGCCTCGCCTGGGGTGTCGAAGTCGCTGAGCGGATACTCCGCGAGGACCTCGTCGGCACCCGCGCCGTACGTGGTGCGCACCAGTTGCTCGTACTCGGCGGCCGTCATGGGGTGGCCCGCGTAGTCGTAGTTCTGGAACGTGAACAGGCCGCGTTCGCTGTTGGTCTGGCCGATCATGACGGGGACGCGGTTGAAGTCGCCGCTCGCCACGGCGGTGCCGGGGTTGACGGGGAAGGCGGCGCCGCCGATGGAGGGGGAGACGCCGGAGGTCTTCTGGGCGGCGAGCAGGTCCGAGGACGACTTGCCGCGCAGGCAGGCGAGGACTTCGTCGGCGGCCGTGTCGCAGCCGACGGCCTTGACGAACGCCTCGCTCTGCTGCTGCCCGGCGGCCGCGGACTGGAGGTTGCAGCCGCCGCTCATGCTGATCGCCTTCGAGAAGAGGCCCTTGGCTGCCGGAGAGGCGAGGTGGTCGCAGACCGAGCCCGCGCCGGCGGACTGGCCGGCGATGGTCACGTTGCCGGGGTCGCCGCCGAAGCGGTCGACGTTGCGGTGCACCCACTTCAGGGCCGCCTGCTGGTCGAGGAGGCCGTAGTTGCCGGGACCGTTCGTGGACTCGGTCCGAAGCTGCGGAAGGTTGAGGGTGCCGAGGACGCCGACGCGGTAGTTGACGGTCACGACGATCGCACCGGTGCGCTCGATGAACCTGCGCGGGTCGGTGTCCTGGCCTGCTCCACCGGTGAAGCCGCCGCCGTGGATCCAGACCAGCACGGGGGCATCGCGCCTCGCGCCGTCGGGGACGTACACATTGAGGCCGAGACAGTTCTCGGTCGTGATGGTCTTCTCATAGCCGGGGTCCCAGCCGCTGTTCTGCGCGCAGCGGTCGCTGAAGGCACGGGCGTCGCGCGCCCCCGACCACTTCTTGACGGGCTGCGGCGCCTTCCAGCGGTTCTTCCCGGCCGCGTCGGCCGCGTACGGGATGCCGAGCCACTGGTTGTAGCCGGTGCGGGCGGCGCCGCGCACCTTGCCGTCGGCAGTGCCGACCACGAGCGAGGCGGGACGCTGTACGCCGCCGGCGTCCGCGTCGCCACTGGGTGCGCTGAGCGCGGTGCCGGCCACCGGGGCGACGCCAAGAGCGACCGCGCCTGCGGTGGCCGCGAGGACGGAGAGTCTGCCGCGGAGTGCGGTGATCGCCATGTCTCCCTGCTTTCTCACGGGGATGCGGTACGGAGTGGTGAAGTGTCGTACGGGAATCAGCCGAGCCAGAAGTCGCAGTGGTGGTCGGCGGGGAACGACGTGATGGCCTTGCTCGCGCCACCGGCGCGCAGCTGCATCACCCGGGTGGCATCGGAGTCCGTGAACTGCGGCCACCGCGGTGCGTGGGAGGTGTTGGGGTCGCCGGTGCGGGCGAAGGCCGCCCAGTAGCGCATCATCTGGTCTGCGAGCTTCTCCTGTTGGGCCGTCAGCGGCCGCTCGCCGAGCGTGAAGTCGAAGAGGTAGGCGAGTTCGGCACTGTGTCCGTTGGCCATGTCCTCACCGGGCACACGGAAGCCGTACAAGGTGGGCGAGGTCGGGTCGTTGAACTCGTAGCGGTAGACGGGGGATTCGGTCGCGCCGGCCAGCTGCTGTGCGTGCTGGTAGCTGGGGCAGGCGCGCAGCGCGTCGGTCTGGATCTGTGTGACGGCGTCCCACGGACTCTTGAAGCGGCCCACCGGGTACAGCTCCAGCGCCCGGTCCGCCTTGTCGGGCCAGGTGGTGCGAACGAAGTCCGCGTACCCCTGTGCGGTGATGCCGGCCTGAGCGGTTGCCAGGAGGCGGAACTCGGAGTGCGTCGTGCCGGACATCACCGGCACCTTGTTCCAACTGCCGTCCTTCAAGGCCTGGTTGAAGGTCTTCGGGAGGAGTGATCCGCCGACCTTCGACCCGCCGACGTAGTCCTTCTGATGTGCGATCAGGGTCCCTGGCCACGTCTTGCGCAGGCAGCTCACGACGGCCGCCTCGTCGGTGCAGCCGACGGCCTTGGCGAACGCGGTGCCGCTGCGCTCGCCCTCGTCGAGGGTGGTGGATGTGCCTGAACAGTCGGAGCTCTGCACAACGGCCTTGTCGAAAAGGCCCTTGGCCGCGGGCATGGCGAGCAGGCCGCACACCGCGCCGCCGCCCGCCGACTGGCCGTGGATCGTCACGTTTCCGGGGTCGCCGCCGAAGTTCGCGATGTTGTCGCGGGCCCACTCGAGGGAGGCGAGCTGGTCCATGCGGCCGTAGTTGCCGGACCCGCCCTCGGTGACTTTGGAGAGCGCGGGGTGGGCGAGGAAGCCGAGGGCGCCGAGGCGGTAGTTGACGGAGACGACGATGGTCCCGGTCTTGGCGGCCATCGTGCTGCCGCCGTAGATCACGCCCGTGCCCTGAGTGTTGGCGCCGCCGTGGAACCACACCATCACCGGCAGCTTCGCGGTCCGTGCCACGCCCGGGGGCCGGTAGACGTCGAGGTAGAGGCAGTCCTCGCTGACCGCCTGCTCCTCGCGCACCCCGGACGGTTCGAACTGCGGGCAGGCCGGCGACTGCCGGTCGGCGGACCGGACCCCCTTCCAGGAGTCCGGCTCGGCCGGCGGCGCGAACCTCAAGTCTCTTACGGGCGGGGCCGCGTAGGGGATGCCGAGGAACCGCTCGGCATCCCGGGCGGCGACCCCGCGCACCTGGCCGCTGTCCGTCGATGCCGTGGGCGCGGCGCTCCCATGGCCACTTCCAAGGGTGTCCGTCGCACTCTGCAGTGCGAGGGTCAGGGCCGGAACGGTGAGCGCCGCTGTCGCCACGGCGATGAACTGTCTGACCACACGTCTTGCTCTCACTCGTGCCTCCCAGGAGTTGTCCGGATTCGGGCGCGGAAGGAGGGCGCAAAGCCGGTGGAACTATGGGGAGTTGCAGTGAAGCTGTGAACGCAGGAGGGTCTCTGCGCCGGCTGGGTCGTACGTGTCGGGGTAGTACGCAACCACTGCAGGGGATTGTGGGCAAGATGTGGGACGAAATTGCCAACAATGCTTGGAGGCGTCGAACGCCACGATGCAGGCCGTGAGTTCACAACTCGTGCGCGCGTCCGGCGTCGATGCCCGTGTCCTTGCGCCGATTCCGGCCCTCGGCTCACCTCCGCGTCCGCAGGAGGGCCCCGAGGGCGTCGTCCCCGAGCAGTTCGGGACCGGTCAGCGGGGGCTCGGCGCTCTGGGCGAGCAGGCTCAGCAGCCCCCGGCGGCCGGTCAGGGGGCGAGCCGGGCCGGTGAAGCCGCTCCGCGCCAGGGCAGCTGCCTCGATGCCGTCGGCCGCGGCGAACCCGGCCCGGCGGGCGTCGGCCGCGGGAGAGGCCGTGGCGCCGACGACGCCCGTCGTCCGGGTACCGGCCAGTCCGATGACTTGAAGGACGGTCTCCGGCGGCAGACGGTGCGCCGCGGCGGACGCCAGGGCGGCGGCGAAACCGGACACCCGGTCCACGTCGACTCCGAGCCGGGCGGCAAGACGGCAGGCGACGGCGAGTGCGAGCGCGACGCACCGCGCCGCGTCCGCGCGGCGCAGGTGCTCCGCCGCACACGATGCCACCGCTGCGGCGACGACGGGCCGGTGTCCGGCTTCGACCAGTGCGGCCGCGACGGCCCCCGCCCGGACGCGTTCGTCACCTGCGGGAACGCTGGGAGCGATGCGGGCAGCCTCCGCGAGGAGCGCGACGGCGGGCTCGGCGTGCGGATGCTCGGGCGTGAGGGCTCCGGAGTCGGAGATGAGTGCGGCGAGCGCGAACTCCTCGGAGGCGGAGTCGGAGTCGCCCAGAGAATCGGAGCCCGGGGCGGGGGATGACTCGGGGGTGCTCACGTGCGCCTCTCCCGTGCCCGGTTCGGCGTCGGAGTGCGCACCACCGGCCCGTTCGACGGTGGCCGGTGCCGCAGCGGCGAGCAGGCCACGCAGGTATCCCGGCCCCCGCCGGCGCGCGGCGGCGTCCAGCGCGTCGGCGCCGCTCGGCCGGAACGCGTCGACCAGACCGCGGGCCTTGGCCCTCAGCTCCTCCTCGGTGAGGGGGCGCGCCATGCTCCCGCGGGCATGGGCCACTTCATGGCTGAGGACGGTGCCGTCGGTCATGGTGACGTCGATCCGCGCCGCGTCGCGCCCGCACTCCTCCCGAGGCTCGAAGGTGACCAGGGAGCGCAGCCGCCGTGCCGATGCGGAGACGACGAAGTCCGTGGCGTACCCCGCCAGACCCACCGGTGGCGCGAGGAGCCCCGCGGCGATGCCATGGGCGGTGGAGAAGCGGGCCTGCAGCCCGTCGACCGGCTGGATGTTGCCGGTCAGTTCCGGTACCAGCGGGTGGCAGACCAGCACGATCGCCCGGACCGCCTCCGCGCCGCCGTGCGCGGCCACCCGGTCGTGCAGGGCCTCCGCAGTCTCGATGGCGGGATGCGTGACGATGCCGCAGGGGTACGGCTTGAAGGTGTTGTCGAGCAGTTCCCAGCGCGTGTCCGCACCACCCAGCAGGGCGTCGGGGTCGAACTTGCCGCGTGCGAGCCGGTGCACAAACCCTTCGGGGCCCGTGAGGCTGTCGCCGGGACCGTCCGCTCCGGCCCGTGCGTCCAGTGCCGCACGAAGTCCGCAGACGGCGGCCTTGCCCGGATGGAACGGCTTGATCATCGAGCCGAAACCCTCCCGGTTGCCCAGCCCGTCCTCGACCGCCCACTCCAGTGCTGTGCGCAGTTGCCCGGTGTCGAGGCCGAGGAGCAGGCCGGCGGTGACGGCGGCCCCGACGGCGCCGCAGGTGCCGGTGATGTGCCAGCCGGCGTCGTAGTGCTCGGGCGAGACCGACACACCAAGTCGCAGCTGGGCCTCGACGCCCCAGGCGAAGGCGCCCAGGACCTCGTCGGCGTCCCGGTCGGCGATCTCCTGCTGCAGGCCGACCAGCGCCGCCAGACAGACCGCCCCGGGGTGGATGACGGTGCGCAGGTGTGTGTCGTCGTAATCGTCGAGGTGTGCCGCGAGGCCGGTCGCCAACGCGGCGTCCAGTGGCTGCAGTTGGTCGGGGCGTCCTGGCATCATGGCCCGGCCGCCGCTGAATTGGGCGGCGACCGCGACCACGATGTCGGTGGCCGGTTCACGGGAGGCGCCGACGCTCGTCGCGAGCGCGTTGTAGAGCGTGCGCCGCGCGGCGTCCCGTACTTGGGCGGGGAGCGGCGACCGGCTGTGTGCGGTGACGAGGTGGGCGAGCCGGTCGAGCGGGGCGTCCATGAATCTCCTTGTACGTGGGGCTGATGGTGGGTGGGGTCGGTCAGTGGTGCACGGGCGTGGGGCCCGGGGCCGAGGGGAGACGGAGTGGTCAGAGGCCGACGACGGGTGCCATCAGGAGGACGCCGGTGACCAGGATCGTCACTCCGATCACGTCGAAGACGATGCCGCTGCGGAGCATCTTCGTCATCGGCACCATCCCCGAGCCGTAGACGATCGCGTTGGGAGGCGTGGACACCGGCAGCATGAAGCCGTATCCGGCGGCGGCGGTGGCCACCAGGCCGGGGATGAGCGGGTTGACGCCGACGGCGACCGCGATCGGCATCACGATGGGCACGACGATGCCGGCGCTCGCGGTGTTGCTGGTGGTCTCGGAGATGATCAGCCCGGTCACCGCGGCGAGGATGGTGATCGTGGTCAGGGACGACACACCGAGGTGGTCGGCGAGCGCGTTCCCCATGGTGCCGGCGAGGCCGGTCTCCGAGGACAGCGAACCGATCACCGTGCCGGCCCCGAACAGCAGGATCACGCCCCAGTCGATCCTGGCCGCCTCGGTCCAGGTGAGCGTGGGCGCGCTCCGAGTGCCGCCGGCGGGCCGGGCCAGTGGCAACAGGAACAGCAGCGTCGCGGCGAGGATGGCCGCGACCCCTTCGGTGAGATGCTCGTGCATCCACAGCACGGCGCCGTGGTCCTCGCCGAGTGCGAGATTCCCGATGCCGGGCAGCGTCCACAGCAGTACGGCGATGACGAACGCGACGCAGGTGTTGGCCTCGCCGCGGGAGAACGGGCCGAGCTCGGCGCGCCGTCCCGCCACGTAGTCCTCCGCGCCGCGGAGTTGCTTGACCTCCGGTCGGTTGAGCCGGAGCAGGATGAACGACAGGGCGATGAACATGACGAGCACGATCGGGGTGAACAGCAGGACCCACTCGACGAAGTTGACCGACTTGTGGGTCTGCTTCTCGACCAGGTCCCGGCCGATGAGCTGATGCGGGGCGCCGATCGGGGTGATCAGGCCCCCGATCGAGGCACCGTAGGCGATCATCAGCATCAGCGCGGTGGCCCACCGCGAGCGGCTCAGATCCCGGCCGCTGTCCGCGGAGTTGATCGCGCTGACCGCCCGGACGATGCCGATGCCGATCGGGAACAGCATCGCGACGGTGGCCGTATTGGAGATGAAGGCGGACAACGCGGCCGCGATGACACCGAAGGCGATCACGGTGCGGGCCGGCGAACGGACGATCCCGCCGATGGACAGGACGCGCAGCGCGATGCGTTGGTCGAGACCGTGCACGGTCATGGAGCGGGCGATGACGAAGCCACCCAGGAACGTGAAGACCGTGTCGTTGCCGAACGCCCCGAACACGGCGTCCTCGTCGCCCACACCCATGAGGACACACAGGACGATGCCCAGGAGCGCGGTGGCCGGCAGCGGTATCGCCTCGCTCACCCACCAGACGACCATGAGCGCGAGCACCGCGGCGAGTGCCCGCTGCGGCCATTCGAGGCCGGCGGTGGCCAGGAGCACGAGAGCGAAGGCGACCGGTCCCAGACCCAGTCCGATGCGGGCTCGCGCCATGTCGAAGCGTTCTTGGCGGTCGACGGTCCCCGAGGGGGCCGCGACGCCGCGGTCTTCCACCTTCATGGTCCCTCCACGATCCGAGATGCCCGCAAAGCGAGACGTCGTTTCGTAATGCGGGCACACTAGGGCGCGGGCGGATCCTCAACAAGAGGCAGGGCAAAGGGAAATGCACCGGGCCGATAGGCTTGGCCGCGTGACGACACCGGAAGACGACGCCGTGGTACCGGCCGGCCAAGCCTCTGGCGTGCAGTCGATCGACCGGGCGGTCGCGATCCTCACCGCCTTCTCGCGGGCCCGGCCCGTGCTCGGGATCAGCGAGCTCGCCCGGCACACCGGTCTGACCCGCGGCACGGCGCACCGGCTGGTCAGCGCCCTGGCCGCGCACGGCGTGCTGGCCCAGGAGCCGGGCTCCACCGCGTACTCGCTCGGGCCCCGGCTGCTGGGCCTCGCCGACTCGGCCCGCGACCAGCTCTCACTGGACGTGCAGGCGCCGCCGGTCATGACGTGGCTGCGGGATCGGACCGAAGAGACCGTGGGCCTGCACATCCTCGACGCCCTGCCGAGCCGCCGCACGATCGCCCAGGTCGAATCCCTCCAGCCGCTCCGGCGCACATACACCGACCTCGGCGCGGCCCGCCCGCCCCACCAGGGCGCCCCCGGAAAACTCCTGCTGGCCCACGCGCCCGGCACGGTGGCCCAGGACGTCATCACCGAACTGGCGCGCTCGAACGCGGCCCTGGCCAAGGAGATCGCCGCGGAACTGGAGCAGGTGCGGGCAGACGCCTACGCCATCTCCCTGGAGGAGCGCGTCAAGGGGGTCGTGGCCCTCGCGGTCCCCGTCCGGGACCACCACGGTGCCGTCGCGGCGGCTCTCAGCGTTTCCGTTCCGGCCGTCCGTGCCGGCCGCCCGGAACTGATCGCCCTGGTCCCCCTGGCCCGGCAAGCGGCGGCGAAGCTCTCGCACCGGCTCGGTTACGACCCGGTGCCATGATCTGCTGGTGCGCGCCTGAAATCGGCTCAGCGCGCGTCGTCGTGTTCGGCCTCGAGTGTGCGCTTGAGGTTGTGGAGCGTCGTCTCGATGTTGCGCCTTTGGAAATGGGCGAACGTCTTTCCTGACGTGGCCACGCGGTCGAAGGCGTTGGCGACGAACGTCGGCCAGCTGCGTCGATCGTCCGTCCAGGTCTCCGTCACGAGGGTGCCGTCACCGGCCGGCTCGAACCGGTACTCCCAGGTGGCGATCGGGCCGCGCAGGAACGGCCGCTTGAGGCCGATCGCCTGGACGCGGAACGCGAAGCGCCGGCCCGGCTCGGCCGCGGTGACCGTGCACCGGGTGGTCCACCGGAACGCACCGCGCTTGTTGCGGCCGACGAACGTGGTGCCGAGGCCGGCCGTCCCCGCGGGTGACTCGGCCGTCGTGCCGAGGTTCTCCGGGCTCCAGCGGCCCATGTCCGCAGGGCGGCTGACGGCCGCGTATGCGGCGTCCGACGACACGGCGATGGTGATGCTGTCGCTCACGGTGAAGACGCGGGCCATGGGGTTCCTCCAACTGACGACATGTGGTTGACGGCTTTCGGCTTTCGGCTCACGGCGTGAAGCTACTGCTCAGTAGGATCATGACATGCGGGCGACCGCGACATCTGGCCGGTCCGCCTTCCGGGCGAAGGAAGGAACCGTTCCGGGGGCTCAACGCATCGTGCGGGGCAGGATCGTTGTGCTGTGAAGGTTCTGACGGGAGGCGTTGGGCATGGGCATGGGTGGACAGGCGGCGGGTTCGGAAGAGTACGCCTTGGCTCGGTCGCCGCAGGAGGCGCAGCGGCTGCAGGTCCAGGCCCAGCTGTTTTCGGCGCACACCGAGTATCTGCTGCGCCGGGCCGGCATCGAGCCGGGAATGCGGGTGCTCGACGTCGGCTGCGGCCCCGGCGACGTATCGCTGATGACGGCCCGGCTCGTCGGCCCCGAGGGCTCCGTGCTGGGCGTGGACATCGATGCGGAGCTCGTGGCACTCGCCGAGGAGCGGGCCGTACGCGCGGGTGTGCGGAACCTCGCGTTTCAGCAGGGTGATGTGGGCTCGCTGACGCTGCCAGGAGGGTTCGACGCGGTCGTGGGCCGTTTCCTCCTCACGCATTTGTCGCAGCCGGCCAAGGTGCTGCGGTCCGTGGTGCGGCAGGTGAGACCGGGCGGCCTGGTCACCTTCCTGGAAGGTGCCTACAGCAGGGCCAGGACCGTGCCCTCCACACCGCTCATGGAGCGGGGCGTCGACTGGATGGCGCGGACCCTCGTCGCCGCCGGCGGGGATCCGGATTTCGGGGAGTCGCTGGCCACGTGCTTCCTCGACGCCGGACTGCGCGCGCCCGGCATGGCGGCCTGCACAGCGGTCGAGACGGATCCGAACGTGGCCGCCGCCTACACCGCCGCCTCGGTCCGCAGCATGCTGCCCGCCGCGGTCGCCTTCGGTGTGACCACAGAGGAAGCAGTGGGCATCGACACCTACGAGGAGCGGCTGCGCGAGGAGGCGGTCGCCGCGCGGGCGACCTTCTTCCTGCCGCAGGTGATCGGCGCCTGGTCGCGCAACTGAGAGCTGCCGGCCGCCGCTGTGAGCCAGCGAGTGCTGCTGGGCGCCGCTGAGTGTCGCGGGGCCCGCTATCGGGGGGTGGTGCCGGGCTCCCCGGTCCCCTCCGGCTCTGCCGTGCCCGCCTGCTGTGCCTCGGCGAGCAGGGTGCTCAGTCGGCGCAGGACGTCTACCTGGGCGTCGTTGTAGATGTCCTGGAGGGCCTTACCGACCGTCTTCTTGGCGAATTCCTCACCCCGCGGGGCATCGGCGGGCAGAGTGCTCAACCCGGGGTTCTGCCGTTGCAGCAACTCCACGAAGGGGACGAGGCGTTCGGCGACGTCGGCGCAGGTCTGCTCGTCGGCATCGGGCGGCAGATGTTCGAACGCCGCGCCCGCGGGATCGACGACGGGGTTCCTCATCAAGTCGGCATAGGCGGCCGTGCCCTTGGGGCCGAGCACCGTGCTCAGCACGGTGACGAACGAATGATCCGTCTCGGACATCGGGATGTCGGGCGCGGCTGCCGTGGCGAATTCCCGGGGCAGGTCGGTCAGGACCTCCTTGCGGAGGATGAAGCCGAGTTCCATCCTGGCCCGCTGCAACCGTTCGATGGTGGCGGCCAGTTCGGCGTCGAGTGCGCGCAATGCTTCCTCCGGGTGCTCGTCGGTCGCGCCCATCTCCGCGATCTGTGAAAGCGGGAACCCCAGGTCGACCAGGCGTTTGATGCGCAGCAACCGGACGAGGTGGGCCACGCCGTACTGCTTGTAACCGTTGGCCCGGCGTTCCGGCTCCTCGAGCAGGCCGACCTCGTGGTAATGACGCACGGTCCGCAGGCTGGTGCCCGCGAGCTCGGCGATCTCACGCGTACTCCATGCCATTGCTTTCTACTCCGTCTCCGTTCGACCCCTCGCGGTTCGGCGTGCGGCCTTCGCTCACTGCTGTTCGTCACTGCGGTTACTCACACCATTCGAAACCATGCCGTCGCGGCACGGTCAAGCGCCACACCGTCCCTTGTGGACGGGCTTGACTGTGCCGCAACGGCACAGTTTCTCCTGGGTCCCAGCGCACCGACGGCACGGATTCGCGAAGACCGAGGAGTACGCCATGACCGACAACATGACCCGCAACACCTGTACCGATACGGCCACTTGCCGCCACGCCGAGCCGACACCGGCCGAGTCTGTCGGCCCCGCTGGGCAGAGCCAGGCGGCGCAGCAGAAGCTGCTCGACCAACTCGGCGGCACGAAGGGGATGGTGTACTCGGCGATCCCGGTCGCGGCCTTCGTCGGCGCGAACGCCGCGCTCGGCCGGCTGCCGCTCGCGATCGGCGTCGCGCTGGCCGTGGCCCTGCTCATCACGGTGTGGCGGATGGCGCGGGGGGAGCCGTTCACCGCGGCTGCCGGCGGCCTCTTCGGTGTCGCGGCCGCGGGCGGTGTCTCGGCGTGGGTCGGTTCGGCGGGTGGGTTCTTCCTGATCGGGATCTGGGCGAGCTGCGCGGGCGCGGTGCTCCTGGCCGCCTCGCTGCTGGCCCGCAGGCCGTTGACGGGGCTGTTGTGGAACGCGCTGCACGGCAACCGGCACCCGTGGCGACACGACCGCCCCAGCGTGCTGGCACATGATGTCGCCACGGCCACCCTGACCGTCCTGTTCGGGGCCCGGTTCGGCGTGCAGCTGTGGCTGTACGAGAACGGGTCCACGGAGTGGCTCGCTCTCGCCAAGGTCGGGATGGGCGTACCGCTGCTCGCATTGGCCCTGCTGGTCGTCTTCTGGGCGTTCCGCCGGTCGACCAAGCGCCTCGTGACACTGCCTTGACCGTGCCGCGACGGCACGGAGTCACCTCGTACCCCACCTCCCGGAGGAGCCATGAAGAAGATCCCCCTGCCCGCCGCAGCCACTGCCACCGCCACCGTCGCTGTGCTCGCACTGACCGGCGCCCACATCGCCCCCGCCGGCGCTGCGGACGCGGCCACCCGCGCAGTCACCGACGCGGACAACGAACGTGTCCCCAAGGGGGCGGCATGGACCCAGCACTACTTCCCGTCCTCGGACGGCTCCGGCACCGACCTGCACGCCGATGTCCTGTTGCCGGAAGACCTCCCCCAGGGCAAGAAGGTGCCGGTGATCCTCTCCGTCGGCGCCTACTTCGGTCACTCCGGAGAGCTCACGGACGAGGGATGGAAGCAGCCCGGCCCCTCCGCACGCTTCGAGGACCTCGTCGAGGGCGGCGACCTGTTCAAGCGGGGCTACGCCCTCGTGCAGGTGGACCTGCGTGGCTTCGGCGGGTCCAGCGGCTGCCTCGACTACATGGGCAAGGGTGAGCAGGCCGACGTCAGGGCGGCGATCGACTGGGCGGCGAAGCAGCCGTGGTCCACCGGCAAGGTGGGCATGTACGGCAAGTCGTACGACGCGACGACCGGCCTGGTCGGCAACAACCTGGATCAGGACGCGCTGAAGGCCGTCGTCGCCCAGGAACCCGTGTGGGACATGTACCGCCTGACCCGCTCCAACAGGGTGCCCAAGCTCGGCGGGGTCCTCGCCCCCAACTCCTACAACCAGATCGCCCAGTTGCCGCCGCTGCCCGACGACGACAAGCGCTACAGGAACAACAGCCAGTACGAACTGAAGCACCCCGAATGCACCGCCTACAACACAGACAACAACCTCAAGGCCGACCCCGAGGACCCGTACTGGCGACAGCGTGACCTGGCGAAGCAGGCCAAGGGCAGTGACACACCGCTGTTCGTCACCCAGGGCTTCATCGAGTCGAACACCACGCCTGAGGCGATGCAGGAGTACCTCGCGAACCACCAGGGCACCGAGCGCGGCTGGCTCGGCCAGTGGGACCACGTACGCGGCAACGACCGTACCGAGGACGGGCGGTTGCAGATGGGGCGTGCGGGCTGGTTCAAGGAGGTGATGTCCTTCTACGACCAGCAGCTCAAGGGCATCGACCCCACGAGCGACTACCCGGCCCTCGCCATTCAGGACAGCACCGGATCCTGGCGTTCCCAGGACACCTGGCCCGTCTCGGACCGCTCCGCGACCGTGTCCCTGCGCGACGGGTCCTACGTGGACCGGGGCGAGCCCGGCGACGCGGCCTCCTTCCTCACGTGGTCCGAACCGGTCGAGCGGGACGTTCGTGTCACCGGAACCCCCAGGATCGCCATGGACACCGAGGGCAGCGGCAACGTCATGGTCAAGCTGTACGACGTCGCACCGGATGGCTCCGGTGTCATGTTCGACGAGCAGGTCTCCCTCGCGGACGCCTCCGGCCATGTGGCGATGGATCTCAAGTCGACCGACTGGCGGCTCGCGGCCGGGCACTCCCTGGCCGTCGAGATCGGTACCGTCCAGGACGGTGTGTGGGTCGACACACCGACCGGCGATCACATCAAGGTGAGCGACGCACACCTCACCCTCTCGGTCGACGACCCCGCCGACGACCGGGCCACCGAAGGCAAGCGCTCGCCATACCTCGACACCTACCTGAAGATGTACACGAAGAAGGAACTGGCCACGCAGCCCCCCTCGTTCACGGTCCCCACGGCGCGTGACTGACATCGCGATGGACACCGCGGCTACCGTGAGCCGAAGTGCTTCGGTCCGGTGGAGCCCTTGGAGCCCGGTGGAGCCCGGTGGAGTCCGACGGAGGAGGAGAGAAGTGAAGGCGCTGCGTTATCACCGCTTCGGCGGGCCCGTCGCCGTGGAGACGGTCCCCGATCCGCGGGTTCCGGACGACGGCGCGGTGATTCGCGTCGCGGCCTCCGGCCTGTGCCGCAGCGACTGGCACGCGTGGTCCGGCCACGACGACACGGTGACACTGCCGCAGATCCCCGGGCACGAGTTCGTCGGCCGGGTCGAGGCCGTCGGTGCGGAGGTGCGGCACTGGTCCGTGGGTGACCGTGTGACGGCCCCCTTCGTCAACGGGTGCGGGACCTGCGAGTGGTGCCGGAGCGGGAACGCGCAGGTGTGTCCCGACCAGACGCAGCCCGGCTTCACCCACTGGGGTTCGCATGCCGAGCTGGTCGCCGTGCGGGCGGCCGACGTGAACCTGGTGGCAGTCCCCCGGACCATCTCGGACGCCGCGGCCGCAGGCCTCGGGTGCCGGTTCGCCACGGCCTACCGGGCCGTGTCCGCCCGCGGGCGTGTGCAGGCCGGCGAATGGGTGGCCGTGTTCGGGGCCGGGGGAGTCGGGCTGAGCGCCATCATGATCGCTGCCGCGCTCGGTGCGCGGCCGATCGCGATCGACCCCTCCGCCGACGCCCTGGCGCTCGCGGCCAAGGCCGGGGCGGTACACGTACTGGGCGTCTCGGACGGCACCGTCCCCGAGATCGTGGAACTCACCGGCGGGGGAGCCCATGTCGCCGTGGACGCGGTCGGGGCGGCCGAGGTGATCGACATGAGCATCCGGTCGCTGCGCCGACGCGGACGCCATGTGCAGATCGGGCTCCTGTCCGGGCCGCTGCCCGCCATTGCGTTGGACCGCGTGCTGGCCTGGGAGCTCGACGTCCTGGGCAGCCACGGCATGGCGGCGAGCCACTATCCGGAACTCCTCGACCTGGTCGAACGTGGGGTGCTGCGGCCGGCCGACCTCGTGACGCACGCGGTCGGGATGGACGAGGCCGCGCCCCTGCTGTTCGCCGAGGACACCGCCCGCCGCTCGGGAATCACCGTGTTGCGTCCGTAGGGCGGGCCCGACTCCGGCGCCGTGCCGGTCGGCAGGTGTCTTCAGTAGTGCCTTCAGCAGGGCGCCTTCAGTAGGGCGTATTCAATTGGTGTCTTCAGTCGACAGGGTGGCCCGGAGTGATTCCTTCGGCGTCGGAGAGCCTGAACGGCTGCCGCTCGAACGCGCCGCCGGTGCCCGCGGCCTCCGGGGCGAGGACGAACCCCACGTGGTCGCCGCCGTCGAGGTGTGTCACCACGCTGCCGACGAGCCAGGCACGGGCCGCTGGGAGTACGACGGTGCCGTGCGGGCCGCGGGTCCAGTCGACCGGCGCGAACTTGTCCACGTCGTCGCCGCTCTCGCCGCCGAACAGCCGGGCCAGAGCGTGCTGTTCGCGGCCCAGCAGGTGTACGGCGAGGTGGCCGGCGTCCTTGGCGATGCCGTACGTCCGGTTGGCCTTCGAAAGCCAGACGACGTAGCGGACGGGGTGGATCGAGCACTGCGAGGAGAAGCCGACCAGGCAGCCCGCCCACTCGCCGTCGGCCTCGGCAGTGACGACGCACAGTTCCGGGTCCAGGTGGTCGACGAACGCGTCCGCGAGGGGCATGGCGGCAACCTCTCCCTTTGGTCGGCAGGCACCGGTGCGACGACACCGGGACTGTGCCCGATGGTCCGTCTCCAGCTGACCATAGAGAGGGCGCGGCCGCGCACCGGTCACTCCTCGGCGGCAGCCCGGCCGGTTCCCACGAACAGATCCTTTTCGCGGATCCGGGACGTCGCCCAGACACTGCCCACCGCGGACAGGACGAGATACCCGCACGCCAGCCACGGGGTGCCGCCTCCGATGGCGAGGAAGGCGGTGACCAGCAGCGGCGTGATGCCGGACGCGAAGATGCCGGAGACCTGGTAGACGGCCGACATCCCCGTATAGCGCACGTGCACCGGGAACAGTGCGGCGAACAACGTGCCCTGCGCCCCGTAGAAGCAGGCGTGCACGATGCCCAGGGCGAGTACGAGCGCCACGGCGAAGCCCAGAAGGCCGCCCGTCTCGAACAGCAGGAAGGCGGGGAAGACGCACACGCCGAACGCGGCCATGCCCGTCAGATAGGTGCGCCGCGCGCCGAACCGGTCCACAAGCCGCCCCGACACCGGGACGAGCGCCGCCATCACCAGCGACGCCCCGGTCACCGTCAACAACACTGGCGTACGCGGCAGTTGCAGCGTCCCGGTCGCGTACGTCAGCGCGAAGACACCCCAAGTATTGAAGGCCACGCCCTCACCCCAGCGAGCCACCATGCCGAGCAGCAGATGACGGCGCGACAGCCGATCGCGCACCACCTCCACCAGGGGTACGGCCCGTGGCTCCGCCGTCCGGTCGAGCACGGCGCGGAAGGCGGGTGTCTCGTCGATCTTCAGCCGTACGGTCAGCCCCACGCCAACCAGGACCAGGCTGGCCAGGAACGCGACCCGCCACCCGTAGCCGAGGAAGGCCTCGTCGTTCAGTACGTTGCTCAGGAGCGCGAACACGCCCGTGCCGAGGGCGAGTCCGAGCGCCAGGCCGATCTGCGGGTAGCTGCCGAACCGGCCCTTGCGGCCCTCCGGGCCGTGCTCCACGGCCAGCAGGACGGCCCCGGCCCACTCCCCGCCGATTGCCACGCCCTGCGCGACACGAAGGACCAGCAGCAGTATCGGGGCGAGCGCGCCCACCTGCTCGTATGTGGGCAGGAGGCCGATCAGTGCGGTCGACACACCCATCAGGCCCATGGTGAACGCGAGGGTGCGCTTGCGGCCCACGCGGTCGCCGATGTGCCCGAAGAGCAGGCCGCCGAGCGGACGGGCGACGAAGCCCACCGCGAAGGTGGCGAAGGCGAGCATGGTGCCGACGGTGCCGTTCGTCTCCGGGAAGAACAGCTTCCCGAAGACGAGGCTCGCCGCTGTGCTGTAGAGGAAGAAGTCGTACCACTCGACGGTGGTACCCAGCAGGCTGGACAGGACGACGGTCCGCAGCTTGCGCCCGGCCGTCGCGCCGCCGTCCGTGCCCGTGCGCGCATCCGTGTCCTGGGTGTCCGCGGGTTGGGTGTCCGTGAGTTGGGTGTTCATGCCTGGGCTCACACGCCCGCGAACGCGACGGTGCCGGGCTCGACGGGGGCCGGCGCGGCCGGGTGGTTCCACAGCCCGCGGCGCTCCAGCAGCGGCAGGACGCCCTCGCCGAACCAGTACGCCTCCTCCAGGTGTGGCACACCCGAGAGGACGAACTCGTCGATGCCCAGCCGGTGGTACTCCTCGATACGGTCGGCGACCTCCTCGTGGCTGCCGACCAGGGCGGTGCCTGCGCCGCCGCGCACCAGGCCGACACCGGCCCACAGGTTGGGGTAGATCTCCAGGTCGGAGCTGGTGCCGCTGGAGTGCAGCGCGCGCATCCGCTTCTGGCCCTCGGACTCGGAGGTCGCGAGGCCGCGCTGGACGGCGGCGACGCGCTCCGGGTCCATGCCCTGCAGCAATCGCTCGGCCTCCGCCCAGGCCTGCGCGGCGGTGTCGCGGGCGATGACGTGCAGCCGGATGCCGAACCGGACGGTGCGGCCCAGGAGTTCGGCCCGCCTGCGGACCTCGGCGATCTTCTCCGCGACGGCCTGCGGCGGCTCGCCCCAGGTCAGATACGTGTCGGTGTGCCGGGCGGCGACGTCCAGGGCCGCGGGCGAGGAACCGCCGAAGTAGACGCTGGGCACCGGGTCCGGCAGTCGGCTCAGGCGGGCGCCCTCCACGTGCAGATGGTCGCCGTGGTGGTCGACCGTCTGCCCGTCCCACAGACGGCGCACGATGTCGAGGAACTCGCCTGTCCGTGCGTACCGTTGGTCCTTGTCGAGGAAGTCCCCGTAGGCGCGCTGCTCGGCGCTCTCGCCGCCGGTCACCACGTTCAGCAACAGGCGTCCGTGGGACTGCCGTTGGTACGTGGCGGCCATCTGGGCGGAGAGCGTGGGGGAGATCTGTCCTGGCCGGAAGGCGACGAGGAACTTCAGCCGTTCGGTGACCTGCGTCAGCATCGCCGTGGTCAGCCACGCGTCCTCGCACCAGGCGCCGGTGGGCGTCAACGCCCCCTCGAAGCCGAGCTGTTCCGCTGTGCGGGCGATCTGGCCCAGGTACTCCACGGACGCCGGACGGTCGCCCCCGGCGGTACCGGGAGTCGAGCCGTGACCGCCGCCGACGACGTGGCGGCTGTCGCCCGTGGTGGGGAGGAACCAGTGGAAGGTGAGTGTGGACATGACGGGGTGAGGACCTCACGGAGTACGGGCGTGCGACGGGCAGGCCTTCCGGGCGTGCCGACACCACGGCGAGGAGCCGGGTGCGGAGGGGCGAACCGGACGGTCGGCGCGGGCGCGCGGGAGGGGAGGGGGAGCGCCGCGGTGCGTGCGGCGGGCAGGGAGCGGCGTCAGCGCCGACAGCAGGCGCCGGCGTACCGGCAGAGGTCGATGTGCCGACGTGCGACGAGCGGTGTGCCGATGCCGGATCCGCCGTGCGTCGCGGATACAGGCGAGGGCGGGGTATGTGCTTGCACGGGCCGCCCCCTCCTTGCCTACAATTCCTACTGGATTACTAGGGAAATCTCTCGCGCCGACGCCCGCTGGTCAAGTTCCGTCTCGGTGGGTGGACGGGGGCGGGCATGGAGGAGTGTGCCGACCGGGCCGTGGCGGCGGATCAACGGGCGGCCTCTCCTCGGCGTAGCGTCACCAGTACGCTCGGCGGTTGCCGGGACGGCGCCCGTGTCAGCCCAGGCGGGCGGCCCGCCGGAGGCATCGCTGTTTTCTACATGCCAGGTGAGGCGGCACGAGGATCGGAGAGCTGTCCGATAGGACACGGAGCGTCGTCCTACACGACGCGTCCGGAGGCCTCGACGAGCGGTAATGAGGGTTCGGCGGGCGAGCAGCCCCTCACGGGCTTGCGCGGTCGAAGCCGTAGCGCAGTGGCTCGTCCTGTACGTAAAGGTCGCGCCGGTAGACGTACAGTGCGTCGGCTCGCAGGTCCTGCGGGCCGGGCGGCTCCTCCACGTCGCAGGGGCGGGTCACCTGAACCACCGGCGGGCGGCCCGTGACGCGCAGACGCAGTCCGTGGGCGGGCCCGCCGTCAAGGACGGCGAGTTCCCTGTCGCCGGTGTCGTGAGTGTTCGCAGACGCTGATTTCGGCATGGCACATTCCCTGAACTGTTGTGCTGCGGGCGTGGCTTCTTCGGTCAGGTGGCATCGGGATCGAGGGCCGGCCGCGTGCCCTCGGGGGATGACGAGGGCTTCGCCAGGCTGACGGTGGCCCGCAGTGAGTCGGTGGCGTCGGCCAGTTCGTGACGTGGGTCGAGCGCTTCGCGGATCTCGTCGAGTTCCCGGCCGAGGTCGGTGCCGCCGCTCAGCACGTGCTTGCGCACGAACGTCTTCGGGTGCAGGTCCCGCACGTCGAAGTCCTGGAATTCCGGGCCGAGATCGGAGCGGATCTCCTGCTGGGCGCTGTCGGAGAACTCCCGGATCTTCCGTACGGTGCGGGCCACGTTCTGCAGGAACTCCGGCAGCTTGTCCGGCCCGAACAGGAGCACACCGATCACGGCGATCGTGAGCAGCTCCAGCGGGCCCACATCCGAGAGCATTCGGCACTCCTTGCCTGGCGGCGGCGCGGCGCATCGCCGCGCCGCACTCGAAGGTTTCGAGATTGCGCAACCAATGAAACCATCCGCGCCGCGGCAGCGTCGCCCGGGGTGGCGGTCCGCGTCTTTCGGAGGGGGCCGGCTCGCTCAGGCCGTCGCCGCCCGCGCCTCCAATTCGCTGAGTTCCGCGGTGAACTGTGCGCCGGCGAGCAGCGCCAGGTTGGACAACCACAGCCAGATGAGGAAGACCACCGCGCCGGCCAGCGACCCGTAGAGCCTGCTGTAGGTGCTCAACTCCGAGGTGTAGAGAGCGAACCCGGCGGAGGCGCACAGCCACAGAAAGGCGGCCAGGGCGCCGCCGGGGATGCTGTGGGCACGGACGCGGGCCTGTGCGGGGCCGGTGCGGAAGACGATGACGACGAGCAGAGCCACCACGCACAGCAGCATGGGCCAGCGCAGCAGACTCCACGCCCATGCGGCGGCGGTGTCGAGGCCGAGGTAACGGCCCGTCGTCTCGGCGACCGGGCCGGTCATCAGGAGCACCAGGGCGCTGAGGACGAGGATGCCGAGCAGGGCGAGCGCCGTGATCAGGATGCGGTGGGCCTTGTGCCAGGTCGAGCGGCGGTCCGCCACCCGGTGCATGCGGTGGACCGCGCGACGGAACACCGCGAGGTAGCTGGAGGCCGACCACAGCGCGCTGACCGAGCCGACGCACAGCAGGGTCCAGGCGGCCGTGCCGTGGTGCAGCGCTCGGGACAACACATCGTGGAGTTGGGTGCCGGACTGCCCGGGAGCGTAATCGCTGACGTGCGCGATGAATTGCTCGGCCGTCTCCGGGCTGATGAGGCTGAACGCCAGGGAGATGACCAGCAGGGAGGGCAGTACGGACAGGATCGCGTAGTAGGTGAGAGCCGCCGCCGAGTCCGACATGTCGTCGCGCCACATCGACACGGGGGTGCGGCGCAGCGCGGACCGCCACGCCGACACGCGATTGTCACCTCTTGAGGGGAGGGGACGTGAGTCCCGCTCGTGCGACGTGCCGTCGAAGGCGTTTGGCTCAGCGGACATGCGGCCTGCGGTGCGAGCGTGCGGAGAAGCGGATGTGCATGCGGAAACGGTACGGGGCGAGCGCGTCCCCCGTATCGGAGGCGATCCTGGTGAGTGGGGGAAGGACGGTGGAGGGTGTGGTGTCCTGGTGGAGACTGACGCGCAGCACGGCGTCGAGTCGGCCCGACCGTGTTCCGCCCCGTACTCGGGGCCGGCAGTGGGCGACACCGTCGACGTCCTCCACGAGACCGGCCAGCGTGTCCTCCAGGGCACGGGTGTGCAGATGGCTTCGTGAAACGGGCAGGGCCACCAATCGCCGCCGTCCGGTGCGCAGTTGCCGCGCACCCCACCAGGTGAGCAGGACGGCGGCGATGATCGAGGTGGCCATGACGGTGGGCGTCCACCACTCCTGGCCGCGCATCGAGGCGAGGCGTTCAGCGGGGACGAGCGGGGTGTGAGGGCTGCTGAGGGCGGACCACCGGTCGGGCACGGCGGACCGCCACGACGTGTGCCCCAGGCAGAGCAGGCCACCCACCGCCACGGCGGCCAAGCCGCACACGGCCAGCGTGACCCGGTTCAGGAGCGTACGGCTACGGGGCATCGGTGACACGGCCCTTCTGCTGGCGTGGTTCTTGTACCGGCACCGGCTGGAAGCCGCCGCTCGGGGCCTGCTGCTCGGTGCTTGGACCGGGACCGGGACCGGCACCGGCACCGGCATCAGGATCGGACCGGTCCCGGGCGGCGGCCGGTTCAGCGGGCCAGTCGCTCCCTGTACGGACCTTGACGCGAAGTCTCAGTGGGCGTCGCAGGCCGCAACCGTCGAGGACGGTGTGTGCCGCGGTCCGGATGTCGCTTCGCGCGATCGTCCTGTCTCCGAAGGCCAGTTGGGCGCGGACGACGACGCGGCGCCGACGCGCCCGGACACGCACGGTGCCGACCCCTGGCACGTCCCCCACGGCATCGCGCACCGCAAGCCCGATCGCCTTGCGGTCCATGGCCGCCCGCAGCTGCGCGGCGGGGGAGGCCACGGTGAGCAGCCCACGGCGCCCGGGGCTGACCGCCAGGGCGATCATCAGGATGCCGAGGACGGCGAGAGCCCCGGCGGCGACGGCGACGAAAGGGGCGTCCGGGCCGTGCCCCTCCAGCCAGTGGACCGCGTCAGTGCGCCAGGATGCGGCCGCGCGGTGGGCCCAATGCACCCTGATCATGTCGGCCGCCAGTATGCCGCTGGCGGTGGCCGCCGCCAGGCAGAGCAGCGCCGTCGGTAGCCTGCGCGGCGACCACCAGCGCAACGGCGTGCGGGAGCCGGAGTCCCCCGAGTCCCCGGAGCCCCCGCTGTCCCGGTGTGTGGCACCCGGGTCGTCGGTCGCCGTGAGCGCCGCTGCGTTCCTCTCTGCTGGCGCCGGGAGGAGTCCGGTGACATGGACCCGTGCGGGGCCGACGTGAAGGCCCGTCAACTCCTGTGTGCGGCGGGTGACATGATCCTGGATCAGTCGGGCGGCTTCGGGCAGTGGCGCCGGGAACGGCACCGCCACCTTCACTCCGACGTCCGCCCGGCGTCCACGCACGGTCGCGGAAGCGGCCCCGCCGCGGACGGGACCCGGCGTGGCCTCACCGGCCGCACGCCCGGCGATCTTGCGCACGACTCTGTCCGAGACGGCCGTCGTGCCCCGCTCGGCGGCCTCGGTCATCGCCGGCCCCGTTCCCAGCTGTCGCGCAGGTCCTGGACGTGCCCTCCGGCGTCGAACCAGTGGCCCGCCGCCCCGCCCACGGCGCCGAGGGCAGCCACGAGCAGGAACGCTCCGAAGCCCCCGAAGTACCCTGCGAAGGCCAACGCCATCCCGGCGAGCATCCCGGTCATCGCTCTGGTCACTGCCACCTCACCTCACCTCGTCTCGACCGGCGCCCAGGACCCCGGCCGCTTCCGTCGGCCCGTATGTACGACCTGCCGGTCACTCCACGCGGGTCTCCGCGGCGGGCGCCTCGTCGTCCTCGGGCAGGTGCACGTCGTTGATCGTGACGTTCACCTCCACGACCTCCAGACCGGTGATGCGCTCCACCGCGGAGATCACGTTCTCCCGCACGTCGCGGGCCAGGTCCGAGATCGGGACGCCGTACTCGACCACGAGGTCGATGTCGATGGCCGTCTGCCGCTCGCCGACCTCGACCTTCACACCCCGCCCGACGTTCGGCCGGCCGCCCGGCACCCGGTCGCGCACGGCACCGATGGTGCGGGAGAGCCCGCCGCCCATGTCGTGGACGCCAGGGATCTCGCGTGCCGCGATACCGGCGATCTTCACCACGACGACGTCGGCGATGGACGTCCTGCCGCGGTCGGAGGCGGGCTGATCGGCTCCCGTCGCGCCGCCGAAGACCTCCGTCGTCTGCGTGGCTTGCGTCGTCTGCGTCGGCCGGCCGGAGCGCTCCAGCGGCACGTTCTTGGCGTCTGGTGCACTCTGCGTGTTCGTGCTCATGGCGTGTCCTTCTCTCTGCGGTCGGTCAGATGCTCTTACGTGGATAGACCCGCCCCGGACGCATCTGTGACGCGCCAACCGGAAGAACTTTTTTCGGAATTGCTGCGTCACAGATCCGGCGCAGGTGTGTCCAACAGGCAGGAAGAGACGAGAGGAGCCACTCAGTGGCGGGTGCCCGCAGAGACACCGCACCGCCCGAGGGCGGGAGCGAGACCGATGACCAGCTGCTGACGGTCCGGGCCGCGGAAGGGGACGAGGACGCCTTCGCCGTGCTCGTCCAGCGGCACGCTCCGGCGTTGCTGCGGCTGGCCACCCGGCTCCTCGGCACGCGCACCGAGGCTGAGGACGCCGTGCAGGACGCCTTCGTCAGCGCGTGGCGGCGGCTCCCCGAGTTCCGCGGCTCGGCGTCGTTCGGCACCTGGACGTACCGCATCGTCACCAACCGGTGCCTGAACATTCTGCGCACCCGATCCCGCAGGCCGGTCGTGTCGCTGGAGACGGCGGCGGACGTGGCCGCGCCCGAGCACACGGTCTCGCCGGCCCGGATCGCCGAGGCCCGCGGCGCCGTGCGCGAGCTGGGCGCGGCCCTCGATCAACTGTCGGCCGAACAGCGCGCGTGCTGGGTCTTGCGCGATCTGGACGGCCAGTCCTACGACTTCATCGCGGACGCGGTCGGGATCAGCCAGGAGGCTGTCCGCGCCCGTGTCTTCCGTGCACGACGCTGCCTGACTCAAGCACTGGGGGCCTGGCGATGACCGCTCACACCGACCCGCCCAACACACACTCCGAGGGCCCCGACGACGAGCAACTGCCCTGCGGCCGCCTGCTGTCCCAGGTGTGGGCCGCGTGGGAGGAGCAGTCGGACGACCCGCACCTGCACGCCTGCCCGCACTGCAGGGGTGCCGTCGACGACCTCACCCAGCTGGAGACCGCGGTACGCGACCTGCGCGAGGAGCCGCTGGACGACACCGGCCAGGACGCGGCCGCGCTGACACGCCGCGTCATGGACGTCGTACGACTCGAACTGCGTCCCGGCCGCCCGCTGCCCCTGGGGGAGCCCGACGAGGACCTGTCCGTCATGGAGGCGGTCGTCGCGCGGGCCCTGCGAGCGGCCGCGGAGACCGTGTCCGGAGTGCGGGCCGGGTCCTGCCGCCTTCGGCCCCTGCCCTGGCCGGGCGCACCGGATCGGGTCGAGGTCAGACTCGAGATCCACGCACCGTTCGACGCCTCACTGCCCGACCTCGCGGAGGACGTCCGTATGCAGGTGTGGGAAGCGGCGGACCGCGACCTCGGCATGCCCATCTCGGCCGTGGACATCCGTGTCACCGACCTCATCGACAGCACGACCGATGACCAGGAAGGCCGAGCCCGATGACCAGGACCAGCCCCCCGGACCACCTCACCGACGACATCGCCCGCGCCGTGGCCGATGTGCCCGGTGTGGCCTTCCTCAAGCCCGATCTCGCCGGGCGCCTGCGTTCCGCGCTCGCCCACCCGGCGCCACCCGCCGGCGGAGGTCCTTCCGGATTGCGGCTCACCCCTCCACAGAGTGCCGACGGCCCCTGGCACATCGAGATCCAGCTCGTCGCGCTCGCCCGCTTCCGCACGGTGGACGTGGCCCGCGCCGCCCGCCGGACGGCAGAGGAACAGCTGACCGCAGCCGTACCGGACCAGAGCGTGCGGGCCCAGGTCAGCGTCACCGTGACGGGACTGATCTGACTGGGACCAGCACCAGTGGAAGCCGCTGAGAAGGGAAGCACCCAGCACGGCTGCGGCCCGGTTCACGACGGTCCGCGACGGTTCAGGACCGCGTCGCAGTACCGCACTTGTCGTCCCCGGCGCCGCTCATCCGCTCGTCCATCGCGGTGCTCCGGTCGTACGGGTCCACCGCGGGGCCGTCGCCGGTGTCGCCGTCGGCGGTGAAGGACGGGGTGAGATAGCCGTTGTAGGTCTCGCAGCCGCCGTTGGTGGTGTTCACGCGGTTCGAGATGACCGAGAAGGTGCCCGGTTCGGTGATCACCTTCGACGGGTCGGGCCAGTTCATCACCACTTCGCGGCGGACGATGACGCGCGTGACACGGTCGCTGCCCGCCTCCGCGGACACGACCGGATACACGTACGTGACGTCCGTGGTGACCTCGAGCGCGCCCTTCTCGCCCGTGCGGTACGTGATGCGGCCGCGGGTCTTGACCTCATGGCCGACCAGCTGCACCTTCGAGGTGTCGAAGCGGCTGAACAGCACGAGTGGGTTGTACTTCTCGCTCGGGGCGGTCAGCGACCTGTCCAGGAAGGTGCGTTCCTTCGGCTGGCGGGGGTTGATGAGGGCGATGGCCTCGGCGGGGTGATCGCCGCGCAGCACCTCGGGGTCAAGGCTGGACGCGGTGAGGAAGTCCCGGGAGCGTTCGAGGGAGCGAGCCACCTGCGCCGTACTCATCCAGCCGGTGGCCCGGGCCGCGGGCACAGTGATCCCGGCCGATCCGGAGGCCCAGCGCGCGGCGGGCGAGCCCCTGAACGGCTCGTCCAGCGTGGGGCTCGCGGCCGCATCGTCCGGCGGCGGCGCCGTGGGCCGGGCGGTCTCCCCGGCCAGTGGTGTCGCCGCGTCGGCGTCGCCGCCGAACCAGCCCGTCACCCGCCCCGGGTTGAGCGCCACGACCACCGCGGCGAGCGCAGCCACCAGGCCGAGCGCGTACCAGCCCGTGCGGCGGTGCGGCCGGGGCGGCTGGTGCGAACGCCACGGCTCGGGCCGGGCGTCCCGCTCCTGCAAGCGGCGCGTCACCATGCGGGCGCGCGCCGACGGTTCCTTCGGTGCGTCCCGTACGCCGTCCTCCGACTCCTGGAGGAAGCGCTCCCAATCGTCGTCGGACAGCGGCGAACCGCCGTGATCCCCACCCGAATTCACTTCTGAACTCCCCTTGTGCCATGTGGTTTCCGTGGCGGCCAGTCCCTCCCCAGGGCCGGCCACCATCGACGGATCATGGCACACGCGCGAACGCCGGGCGACGCCGAAGCGGGGAGAGGCCGTTCAGGAACGGCCCCTCCCCGGTGGTCAGCGGACGGTCAGACGCGGTCCGCTGCGATCAGCAGGTACTGGAACGAGCCGTCCCGGTACGAGTTGATGAACGCGTCCTCGATCCCCGTGACGAGCGACGACGTGGCCCGCAGCTCCCAGTACGGGAGGGTGTCGGGGGTGAGGTCGATGACGGTCTGGGGCACCAAACGGTTGTCGGCCATCGCGCGCAGGTACTCCCGGCGCGAGTGGATGTTGCACTCGAAGTGCGCGTTGATCTGGGACACCCACTTCGACGGCTGGCCGTACCGCGGGTTCCAGCAGCCGGTGATGGTCACGTAGCGGCCGCCGACCTCCAGGATGCGGGAGTGTTCGGCGAACAGGTCGTGCAGGTCGACGTACATGGTCGACTCGTTGTTCCACGACCCCGAGATCTGCCCGGTCTCGAACGGGGTGTCCAGCATGTTGCAGACACGAGCCCTGACGTGGTCCTCGATGCCGAGTTCCGCCGCCCGCCCGTTCGCGAAGTCGGCCTGCTTGGCCGAGAGTGTGACCCCCTCGACCTTGCTCCCGAAACGCTGGTGCGCCATCACCATCGAGCCGCCGCGGCCGCAGCCGGCGTCCACGAGGGTGTCGTCGCGTCCGATGTCGCCGAGGTTCCCGAGCAGGTACGCGGCCTGCGCCGACTCCAGCCGGTGCAACTCGGCGATCAGCTTCTTCTCGTTCACGTCACCCGCTCCGTCACCGAGCGCGGAGTGGTCGACCGCGCCGATGCCGTAGTGGTGGTGGTACAGACCGTCGACATCGCCGAGCCGCAGATTGACCGGCCGGGCCTCGCCGTCCCAGTAGCGGGCGATGTCCCCCTGGTAGGGGGTGGCCGGCGAGGGGATGTACGGGGAGGTGCTCTGGGCCGTGGCGGTGAGTTCGGTGCTGGTCACTGATGAGTCCTATCTCTTACCAGAAGTCGGGTCGCTTACCAGAAGTCGGGCAGGCGGTAGCGGTAGGTGTTGTTCTGGTGCCATTGGTGGTTGCCGTCGACCCACGCCGCTACGCCCCGCAGGAAGCGTTGGACGTTGGGGAGCGGGCAGGCGGCGGCCAGGGCCGCGGCCTCTGTCTCGAAGGCGTGCATGAGTTCGTTGTGGACCTCGACCGACTTGAGGTAGGCATCCTTGTCGGACAGGTCCTCGCGTTCCGCGATCACGACCGGCAGGTTCAAGTGACGGCCGGGAGCGTCGAGTTCCTTCATGTACGAGTACAGGTCGTTGACGATCGTCGTCGCGTTCCCCGCGAGTGCGATGACCTTCTGCATGTCCGGCAGGGCGTGCAGGTCCGCCGGCAGTTCGTAGCCGCCGACGGTGTCGGTGATGGTCGGGCAGGGGCGGAAGTTGTTGAACTGGCGCATCGCCAGGTACTCCCACACCTCCGGTACGTGGTCGTGTTCGGACCAGGCGGCCTCGGCGAGGTAACCCATGTGCAGGCGGGCCATGTCGTGCCGGTAGCGGTCGGCCTGGGACGCGCTGCTCGCCTGGACGAAGTACTCCATGGCGGAGCGGTACGCGCGCCGGGGCGCGTCCGAGTACAGCGAGTCCGCCCACTGCGGCTGGTACTCCCGCGTCGTGTACAGCGGGTCGAGGGTGGTGTGTGCGAGCAGCAGCCGTGAGCCGAGGCCGACGGGCGAGCCGCCGTGGTCCTCGCAGTAGCAGTCGTCCAGCGCGTTCTCCGCCATCATCAGGCGGGTGGCGATCATGACGTGGTCGACGGTGGGTGCGTCGGGGTGGCAGCCGACCATGTAGCTGCCCACGGAGAACCCGTCGAACTCCTCCTCCCAGTCGTCGGGGTACAGGTCGACCTCGTCCAGCGCCCACTCCTTGATCCGGCGGCTGACCTCCGCGACCCGTACGGGATCGGGGTCGGGCGCCGGATGGTGGTACAGGCCGGGAACGGGCCGCCCTTTCGCGGTACTTGGCGCAGGAGCCGGGTCCGAGCCGGGCTTCGGGGCCGACGATGCCGGTTCCTCCCGCGGAGTGAGCCGCAGCCCCGCCGTGCCGAGACCGCTGGGCCCGCGCAGCAGCCGCTCCAAGTCGGCGTGCTCAGCCGGTACTTCACCCGCCGACGTCCCGGCGGTCGGCGTGGCAACCGCCCGCGGCGGGCACCCCGTAACGGCGCCGATGTCGCGGGCGCGGGCCGCGGCGTCGGCCAGGACCTGCGCCCCGAAGCGGGAGATCGCTTCCGGCAGGCTCGACTGCGGAGGTGTCGGCTCGGGCGGGGGCATCCATGTCTCCTTGAGGGCTCCTCGGTGGGGTGGGGGCGGCCGTGGTTCTGCCCCGCTACGTGCTGGGCCAGCGGCCGATCTGCACGTTCTCCAGCACACCGACCGCGTCCGGCACGAGGATCGCGGCGGAGTAGTAGGTGCTGACGAGGTACTTGGTGATGGCCTGCTCGTCGACACCCATGAACCGGACCGAGAGGCCCGGCTCGTACTCGTCGGGCAGACCGGTCTGGTGCAGGCCGATGACACCCTGGTTGTCCTCGCCGGTACGCATGCAGAGGATCGAGCTGGTGCGCTCCTTGGTGACCGGGATCTTGTTGCACGGCAGGATCGGCACCCCGCGCCAGGCCGGGACCTGCTGGCCACCGAGGTCGACGTGGTCGGGATACAGGCCGCGCGCGTTGAACTCGCGCCCCATCGCAGCGATCGTGCGGGGGTGCGCCAGGAAGAACTTGGAGCCGCGGCGGCGACAGAGCAGCTCGTCCAGGTCGTCCGGCGTGGGCGGCCCCGAGTGCGGCTGGAGGCGCTGCTTGAAGTCGGCGTTGTGGAGCAGACCGAACTCCCGGTTGTTGACGAGCTCGTGCTCCTGGCGCTCGCGCAACGCCTCGACGGTGAGCCTCAGTTGCTCCTTGGTCTGGTTCATCGGCTCGTTGTAGAGATCGGCGACCCTGGTGTGGACCCGAAGGATCGTCTGGGCGGCCGAGAGTTCGTACTCGCGCGGCCGCGCTTCGTAGTCGACGAACGCGCCGGGCAGTTCGTGCTCGCCCACGTGCCCCGCCGACATCGGGATCTCGGCCTCGCCGCGGTGGTTCTGGCCCCGGCCCGCGAGCGACTTGAACTCGTCGACGTGCGCCTGCAGGGGCGGCGCAGCGGACAGTACGGCCGCGAAGTCGGCGCGCGAGAGGGTGAGCAGGGTGCCCGCCGTCTCGGCGACCGCGGTCTGCTCCCAGCGGGCGTCCTCGTCAAGGAGCGCATCGTCCCCGAAGCGGTCGCCGTCGGCGAGTACGTCGAGCGCGACCTCGTCGCCGTAGCCGCCCTCGGAGAACTGACTGACGCGCCCATGGGCGATCAGGTGGAGCCGGTCCGCGGGCGCCCCGCGCTCGACCAGCGTCTCGCCGGCCCGGAAGTCGCGCTGCTCGCACCGGTCGGCGATGGCGGTCAGTACTTCGACGTCGTCGAAGCCGCGCAGCAGGGCCAGTTCGCCGAGTTCGCGGGGGATGACGCGGACGTTGCCGCCGTCCTGGATGAACTCGATGGTCCCGTCGCCGACGGTGTAGGTCAGGCGGCGGTTCACCCGGTAGACGCCGCCCTTGGTCTCCACCCAGGGCAGCATTCGCAGCAGCCACCGCGAGGTGATCTCCTGCATCTGCGGGGCGGACTTGGTGGTGGTGGCGAGATTGCGGGCGGCCGCCGTACCGAGGCTGGTCTGCCGTGGCAGGGCCGCCGCGGTGTCCGGGGTGGTCGAGTCAACTGTCATCGGATGAGCTCCCCTTGATCGCGCGAAAGCGCGCATGTCGGTAATAACGGGACGGATGAAAGAGAGTTGATGAATTCGGCGGTAATGCGTCCAGATCCAGCATCACCGTAAGGTCCGCCTCGGCTGCCGGACCAAGGAAAGTCGGCGACATTCGCTCGATGCGATGATCAAGCTCGCGGGGTGTTTGCCGGGGAAGGATGGAACTCGGCCCGATTTCTTCGTGCCTCCCGACGGGCGTGGGCCCTGGCCCACGCGGTGCACACGCGTCATAGCGGCGCCAAACCGACAGAAGTCGGCCACTCGCCGCAGAGCTCGTCGTTGCCGACTCCGCACCCCACGAGGTAGGCGAAACGTCACCGCGTTACGCTGGCCGCTGTAACCGGACACGGGGTGCCCCCACCAGAGGGCTGAGAACACACCCGTCGAACCTGAACCAGTTCGTACTGGCGGAGGGATGTCTCATGCCTGTGGTGCATGTTTCCAGTGGCCTGCCTGCCGACCGCGAGAGCGGCGCCTTCGACGGGCGGATGCCCGCGGCACCCGGCGACCTCGGCATCGAGGGTCACGGCATCGAACCGGTGCCCGAGGGCAACCGCTACGGCGGGGCCGGGCGCCTGTTCACCGTGTGGTTCGCCCCGAACCTGACCATGACCGGCGTCTTCACCGGCACCGTCGGCATCGCCCTCGGACTCGACTTCGCCACGGCACTCGCCGCCGTCGTGCTCGGCACCCTGGTCGGCGCGGTACCGACCGCGTACCTCGGGACATGGGGGAGCCGGACCGGGGCAGGACAACTGCCGCTCGCCGGGCTCGCGTTCGGGCGGGGTGTCGTGCTGCCGGGCGTGCTGCAGTGGCTGTCGTCCATCGCGTGGGACGCACTGATCGGCCTGTTCGGCGGTGACGCGCTGGCCCGGCTGTTCGGCTGGCCGTTCTGGGCCGGCGTCCTCGTCATGCTGCTCGCCCAGGGCCTGCTCGGTGTCTTCGGTTACGAGGCCATCCACCGGTTGCAGATCGTCATGACCTTCGTGCTCGGCGCCGCGTTCGCGCTGATCGCCTGGCGGCTGCTGGACGGTGTGCAGCCGGCCGCCCACGGCTCCGTGCACGGAGCCGACCGCGTCGGTGCGTTCGTCCTGACCAGCACGATCGCGCTGAGCCTCAGCCTGTCCTGGGCGCCGTACGCCAGCGACTTCAGCCGCTATCTGCCCGCGGCCACCTCCCGTACCCGCATGTTCTGGTACACGTTGCTCGGCCTGCTGGTGTCGTTCGTGGCCGTCCAGGCGCTCGGCCTGTGGGGTGCCTCCGTGCTCACCGACCAGACGGCGGCCGGGGTCGACAAGATCCTCGGCGGCGGAGCGGTCGGCGCGTTCGGGCTGCTCGCCGTGGCGCTGGCCGCGCTGTGCAGCAACGCGATGAACGACTACAGCGGCTCGCTCGCCCTGCAGACCATCGGCGTACGCATCCCGCGCCCGGTGGCCGCCGCCCTCGCCGCCGCGCTCGGCTTCCCGCTCGTGCTGTGGATGCACGCGGCGGACACCACAGCCCGGTTCCAGAATGTGCTGCTGTTCGTCGGGTACTGGATCCCCGGCTTCGTGGCGATCGTCCTCGTCGACTGGCGCGCGCGGGCCAGGGCGCGCGCCGGCGCGCCGCTCGACCTCGCCGCCGAGCGCGAACGGCGCCAACCCGCGTGGCCCGCCGTGCTGGCCTTCGCGGCGGCCTTTGCCGCGGCGGTCCCGTTCATGGACACCAGCCTGTACGTGGGTCCGGTGGCGGAAGCGCTGCACGGCGCGGACGTGTCGTACTACGTGGCGTTCCTCGTGGCCGGCGCCGTGTACGCGCCGTTGCGGCTGCGGCGACTCGACTGACCCACGAGCCCTCGTACCTCGCACCTCCTTTGCTTGGAGTCACCCCATGCCCCAGACGTCCCCCGACCGCCCCGAGGACCTCGTCGCCTTCGCGGCGCAGGCACTCGGGCGCGTACAGCACACATCACCCCTCGTGCAGTGCCTGACCAACGCGGTGGTCACGGGGTTCACCGCCAACGTGCTGCTCGCGGTGGGCGCCGCGCCCGCCATGGTCGACATCCCGGACGAGGCCGGGCCCTTCGCCCGCGTCGCCTCGGGCGTGCTGGTCAACCTCGGGACTCCGCGCGCCGAGCAGCGCGCCGCGATGCCCGAGGCGGCGCGGGCCGCGGCCGACGCGGGCACGCCCTGGGTGCTCGACCCGGTGGCCATCGGCGCCCTGCCGGTGCGCACCGCGCTCGCCGCCGACCTGCTCGCGCTGCGGCCGACCGTGATCAGGGGCAACGCTTCCGAGATCATCGCGCTCGCGGGCGCGGGTGGCGGCGGCCGGGGCGTGGACTCCTCCCACGGTGTCGACGACGCCGAGGACGCGGCAGCGCAGCTCGCGCGCACGGCGGGCAGTGTGGTCGCCGTGTCCGGGCCCGTGGACTACGTCACCGACGGCACGCGCAGCGCCCGGATCGCCAACGGGGACGCCCTGCTGACCCGGGTGACCGGCGGCGGCTGCGCCCTGGGGGCGGTGATGGCCGCGTTCGCCGCGGTGGACGAGGACCGGTTCGCGACGACGGTGGCCGCCGCCACCGCGTACACCGTCGCCGCCGAGTTCGCGGCGCGGACCGCGGCCGGTCCCGGCAGCTTCGCCGTCGGGTTCCTGGACGCGCTCGCTGAGCTCACCCCTGACGACGTCGCGACGTGGGCGGAGGTGTCATGACGGCACGTCCTCGACCGACGGATGCCGGTGTCGACCTGTCGGTCTACCTGGTCACCGACGCGGACCAGTGTGCGGCCCGCGGTCGCACCGTGGCCGAGACCGTCGCGCAGGCTGTGGCCGGGGGAGTCACCGCCGTGCAGATCCGGGAGAAGCGCGCGGGCGGACGGGAGTTCCTGCGGACCGTCCTGGACGTCGCCGAGGTGCTCCCCGAGCATGTCGCGCTGATCGTCAACGACCGGGTCGACGTGTTCCTCGCCGCGCGAGCGAGCGGCGCACGGGTCACCGGCGTCCACGTGGGCCAGTCGGACCTTCCCACCGCCTCCGTACGTCAACTCATCGGTGACGACGCCGTGTTGGGCCTGAGCGCGGCCACCACTGCCGAGCTGCACACCGCCGCGATGTCCACCGCCCGCGTCGACCACGTCGGTATCGGCGCCCTGCACGCCACCCGCACCAAGGCCGACGCGCCGGAGCCGCTCGGCCGAGACGGCTTCGCCGCGCTGGCCCGGCTGAGCGGGCTGCCCGCCGTGGCCATCGGTGGTGTCACCCCCGACGACCTGCCGCACCTGCGGGCCGCGGGGGCGGCCGGGGCCGCGATCGTGTCCGGCATCTGCGCCGCCGAAGACCCCCGCGCCGCCGCCCGTTCCTACGCCGACGCCTGGGCCGACAGCCCGCACCCCAGCAGCACGCACTCCCGCACCCGTCCCCGTATCCGAAAGGATGTCTCCGCATGACCGAGACGCCGCCCGCGGTCGCGCCGCCCCGCGTGCTGACCATCGCCGGTTCGGACTCCGGCGGAGGCGCCGGGATCCAGGCCGACCTCAAGACCATGCTCGCGCTCGGCGCACACGGCATGAGTGTGCTCACCGCCGTGACGGCCCAGAACTCCCTTGGTGTGCAAGGTGCTTGGAACCTCCCGCTGGACGCGGTGCGCACCCAGTACCGCAGCGTCGTCGACGACATCGGTGTGCAGGCGCTCAAGACCGGCATGCTCGGCGACCCCGACATGGTCGTCACGGTCGCCGAGCTGCTGGCCGACGCGCAGGCCCCCGTCGTCGTCGACCCCGTCAGTGTCTCCAAGCACGGCGACCGGCTGCTCGCCGGCGACGCGATCGATGCCGTACGGGACCGGTTGCTGCCGGTGGCGACGGTGGTGACACCCAACCTCGACGAGGTCACCGAACTCACCGGCATCGCCGTCGAGGCCGACACCGCCGAGGCCGACATGCGGCGCGCGGCCGAGCGGCTGCTCGCCTATGGACCCCGCTGGGTGCTCATCAAGGGCGGTCACCTGCCCGGAGAGGCCGTCGACCTGCTCACGGACGGCGCGCACGAGCACTGGCTGCGCTCGCCGCGCCACAACAACGCCCACACCCACGGCACCGGCTGCACCCTCGCCTCGGCCGTCGCGGTCGGCCTGGCCCAGGCGCATGGTGTGCCGGAGGCGGTGCGCCGGGCGAAGGAGTACGTCACCGGGGCGATCGCGGCGGGGTTCGCGCTGGGGGCCGGGATCGGCCCGGTCGACCATGGGTGGCGGTTCCGGGCGGCGTGATCACTTCCCGGTGAGCTCGGGTTCGCGGGTGGCCATCGTCAGTGCCATGACCAGGGCGACGAACCAGAACACTCCGGTGAAGGCGCCGATCACATTGATCCCGATGACCAACCCCAGGCGCTGAACTCTCCGGCGATGGGCAATGAACGACGGGACGACGAGGACGATCAGCGCGATCAGCGCCAGGATCAGGACTTCAAGGGTTCCTATTTTTGCAAACACCGTGTCACCCTATCCAGTCCCTTCGTCAGCACAGCCACGAAGCGGTGTTCGGGCTCAGCCCCCGTACACGTCCTCTACGTAACGTCCCTCTGCCATCAGCGCGTTGAGCCACCGCTCCGCCGCGGCCTCGTCGGCGTCCGGCGTGCGCTCGCGGTGCAGTGCGCGGAACGCGGCGCGTACGCCGGGTGCCATGCGGGCGCCGTCCCCGCACACGTACACCCGCGCCCCCGCGTCGAGGAGGCGGCCGATCTCGGCGCTTTCGGCGGCGATGCGGTGCTGGACGAAGGCGTGTCCCTCGACCGGAGCGTCGCTGAACACCGGGCGCAGCGAGACGGCTCCCGCGGTGTCGGCGGCGCGCAGTTCGTCGGCGTGCATAAAGTCCAGGTCCGGGTGGTCGCAGCCGAAGTAGAGCAGTGCGGGCGGCAGTTGGGTGTTGTGTGCCGATCGTTCGGCGATCACCCCGCGGAACGGAGCCAGGCCCGTTCCCGCGGCGATCATGATGACCGGCTCGGTGGCGTCCGGTCCGATGCGGAAGGCGTCGCGGCACGGCTGGATCCGGCCGAGGACGGTGTCGCCGGGGCGGAGGGACGCCAGGTGGTGTGAGCCCGTGCCACGGTAGCGGCCGGTTCCGGAGGCCGCGGGTGCGTCGAGGATCGACACCATCAGGTCTACGTGGCCGGGGAGTTGGGCCGGGCTGGAGGAGACGGAGTAGTGGCGCGGGCGCAGCGGCGGCAGCAGGCCGAGCAGCAGGTCCCAGGTCAGGGCGTCGCGCAGCGCCGGGTGGTCCTCGACCAGCTCAAGGAAGGTGCGCGGGTCGTCGGCCGACAGCTCCCGCAGCGCCGCGGCCTCCGGTGGGCAGGGGTTGGCGGCGGCGAGCGCGGCCACTTCGTCGGGGCTCGGGCGGTGCTGCAACTCGACGTGGAACGTGAGGAGTTCGCGTACGGTCACCGGCCGGTCGAGGGGGAGGGCTGCACGGCGCGGACGGGCGTCACGGATGTCGATCAGCGTGTCGGGGTCGAGGGCGAGGACCTTCAGGGCGCGGTCGACGAGCCCGTCCTCGTGCGCGGGCAGCACGGCGAGGTGGTCGCCGGTCGCGTACGACACACCGTCGGGCAGCGCGAGCCGCACGAACCGCTTCACGCGCGGGTGGCCGGGCGCCGTCAGGTCGTGCGCCTCGGTGACGGTGAGGGGGGCGAGCCCGTGCCGGGCCGCCGCCGTGTCCAGCGGCCCGCCGGTGATCTCGCGGATCTCGTACGCGGTGGTGGGTTCGGTGGGGGTGTTCGCGGCGGTGGCCTCCGGGTCGCCGTACCGCTCCAGGAGGGCGGTGCACAGGTCGGCGGTGAAGGTGCGGACGGTGCCGCCCAGGTCGCCGGAGGCGTCGGCGGCGGCCCGCTCGCAGAGCCGCTCGGCGCCGAGCGTGGCCAGACGTTCGTCGATGCGGGTGGGGAAGTGCTGGTACGTGGCGGCCCAGTTGCGGTCACCGACGCCGAGCACGGCGTACGTGACACCCTCGGTGGGTGTGCCGATGTCGAGGAGTCGGGCGGCGAACCGTCCGGCGTCATCCGTCGGCCGGCCGTTGTACGACGCGGCGACGATCACCACGGGGCGGTCCGTCGGGAGGCCCTCCGCGTACGCGTCCAGCGGGGCGACCTCGCTCTCGCAGCCGAGCGCGGCGGCCTCGTCGGCGAGTTGGGCGGCAAGCCCCGTGCAGGTGCCGTAGTTGCTGCCGTGCAGGAACAGGGCGCGGGTGCCGGGGAGTACGCGTACCGGCAGGGTGTCGTTGTGCGCGCCGGGCTGTTCGGTCGCGGCCGACGCGCCGGGCAGGGGTGCGTGGAGACGGTCCGCCGGGGTGCGCGGCGCGAGGGCGAGGGTGAAGCCGTCCGGCTTCAGGGTGAGCGTCTCCTTCACCGTCAGGTCGTAGTCGGCGTGGTCGACCAGGCGGTAGCGGTGCACGAGCATCGCGAGCAGCATCGTCGCCTCGTGCAGCGCGAACTGCCGCCCGATACAGGCCCGTTCACCCGTCCCGAACGGCTTGAAGGCGTGCGGGGAACGCGCCGCCTCCGCCTCCGGCGTGAACCGGTTCGGGTCGAAAAGCTCCGGGTTGTCGCCCCACACCGGCTCCCGGTGCAGCATCGGCGCCAGCACGGACACACTCTGCCCGGCGCGCAGCGGAATCCGGCCACCGAGCAGCGTGTCCTCGCGGGCCTCCCGGCTGAACGCGGCGGCCGTCGGCCACAGGCGCAGCGCCTCGTTGAGGACCTGCCGGGTGTACGTGAGCCGGCCGACCTCGTCGAAGTCCGGCTCCGGGTCCGTGGTGTCACCCCACAGGGCGTCCACCTCGCGGCGTACGAGATCGAGGACGGCCGGGTTCTTGGCGAGGTAGTACAGGGCGAAGGACATGGCGCCCGACGTCGTCTCGTGCCCGGCGATCAGGAACGTGATGACCTGGTTGCGGATGTTGGCGGTGTCCAGCGTGGAGCCGTCCTGCGGGTGCCGCGCCGTCAGCATCAGGCCGAGCAGGTCGTCGGTGTGCCGCTCGCCGCTCTCGACGCGCGCGCTGATCACGTCGTCGACGACCTGGGCGAGATAGTCGGCGTCGGTGCGGAACGCCGCGTCCGAGGCCTCGTAGTCGCGGCCGGGCACCCGCGCCAGGCGCTTCATGCTCCACTCCAGGCAGCGCACCATCGCCTCGACGAACGGGTGCGGCTCACTGCTGTCGAAGGACGCGAAGTCGTAGCCGAACCCGGCCAGTCCGATGGTGTCGAGCGTCATCCGGGTCATGTCGCCGGGCACGTCGACCGGGCTGCCTTCACCGGCGGCCACATCCCAGGACTCGACGAGGCGGCGCGCCACCTTGTACATCACCGGGTGGTACGTACGCATGGAGCCGAGCGCGAAGGCCGGCATCAGGATGTCGTGGGCGCGCGCCCAGTTCGGCTCGTCGTTGTAGGCGGTGAACAGGCCGTCGGCGGCGAATTCGCGGACGTTGCGCAGCGCGGGCCCGATGCCCTTGGCGAAGCGGGTCTCGTCGGCGAGTTCGGTGACGAGGTCGAGGTCGGAGACGAACAAGGCGTCCCGGCCGTGCATCCGCCGCACCAACTGCGGGCCGTGCTCCCGCATCAGGCTCATGATCTGCTGCAGCGGTCCGGGGCCGAGCCCGGTGGCGGTGACGTCGACGACGGGGACTCCGGCGGCGGCGTAGGCGCTGTCGTCGGGTGTGGGGGAGTCCGGCATGGTGGGGGGCCTTTCGCGGAAGGAGAGCCTGCGGCTTCCAGCTTGATCCGCTCACCCTGCTGGTCAGGTCCTGTTCACTACATGATTGTGTAGTGGCTGACGGTGTATCGGGCTTGTGCCGGGGCGCCGTCCATGGCATTGCCGCGAGGCGATACGTACGTCAGGCGGGAGGCGACGCACAGATGGACACCGGGGACGCGGTCGTGTGGCGCAATCGCGCGATGGTGCTGTTCGACCGGATCCCGATGCCGGTCGCGGTGTGCGATCCGCACGGCACCGTACGGCTGGTGAACGCCGCGTTCGCCCTGGAGTGGGGCACCACCGCGGGCCGCCTGAAGGGCCGCCCGATCCTCGACCTGTTCGATCCGGTCGACGCAGCGCAGGTCGACCGGATCGCGCAGGCGCAGAAGGCGCGCCGCCGCTCGCGCTACACGGTGGTGGTGGACTGGTGCGGGGGCGACGGGGTGTGTCGCCGGGGCGAGTTGATCGTCGACACGGTGAGCGAGACGGCCAACCGCGTGCCCGACCTGCTGGTGACGGTACGGGTCCTCGACGCGCCCGATGTGTCCGACCGGGCGGCGTCCGCTGCCGCGCCGACGCAGCCGCAGGAGGCGCGGATCCTGGCCCTGCTGGCCGCGGGTGCCACCACGGCCCGCGCGGCCCGCGAGACCGGCCTGACGACGGACGGTGTCACCTACCACCTGCGTCAACTGTCGCGCCGCTGGGGCGCGTCGAACCGTACGGAACTGGTGGCTCGCGCGTACGCGGAGGGCGTGCTGGTGGCGGGTGTGTGGCCGCCCCGGCCGGCGTCGCCGTAGCCGGGGCGGCACTCGGGAGCGTTACGCGGGGCGTTCGCTCGTCTCCAGTGCGCCCAGGTCCACGTTCTTCGTCTCCTTGCCGCACAGCAGCGCGACGAAGGTGAGGACGGCCATCGCCGACAGGTAGACGCCGACCAGCCACGGAGAGCCGTCGGCGGCCTCCCACAGCGCCACCGCGATGAACGGGGCGACGGCCGCGCCGAGGACGGAGCTGACGTTGTACGAGATGCCGGAGCCCGTGTAGCGCACGGACGTCGGGAACATCTCCGGGAGCAGCGCGCCCATCGGGCCGAAGGTCAGGCCCATCAGCGTGAAGCCGAGGACCAGCCACAGCACCACACCGAGCGTGCCGAGCCCGATCAGAGGCACCCACACCAGGCCGAACACGAAGATGCCCGCGGTGATCCAGGCCAGCGTCTTGCGACGGCCGTACTTGTCCGCCAGCGGACCGGAGATGAGCGTGAACGCGGCGAAGAAGACCACGCCGAAGATCAGCATCAGTACGAAGGTGGTGTAGCTGTACCCGAGCCCGGGCACGGCGGCGTCCTTCGCGGTGCGGCCGTAGCTCAGCGAGAACGTCGTCATCAGGTAGAAGAGCACGTACGTCGCCAGCATCGCGAAGGTGCCGATGAGCAGCTGCTTCCAGTGGTGACGGAACACCGTCGCCAGCGGCAGCTTGCGGACCGCCTTGGTCTCCTTCGTCTTGGTGAAGACCTCCGCCTCGACCAGACGCAGCCGCACCCACAGGCCGATGGCGACCATCACGGCCGAGAACAGGAACGGAATCCGCCAGCCCCACGACAGGAACGCCTGCGACGGCTGCGAGGGATCGGCGCCCGCCGCGGACGGCAGGAGCGCGGCGATGACCAGGAAGAGGCCGTTGCCGATGATGAACCCGAGCGGCGCGCCCAGCTGCGGGAACGTGCCCCACAGCGCCCGCTTGCCCGGCGGCGCGTTCTCCGTGGCGACCAGCGCCGCGCCGCTCCACTCGCCGCCGAGCGCGAAGCCCTGCGCGAGCCGCATCAGCACGAGGAGCGCGGTGGCGGACCAGCCGATCGACCCGTACGTCGGCAGTACGCCGATCAGGAAGGTGGCGATGCCCATCGTGAGCAGCGAGACGACCAGCGTCTTCTTGCGGCCGAGCCGGTCACCGAGGTGCCCGAAGAAGGCCGCGCCGATCGGCCGGGCCACCATCGCGGCGCCGAACACGGCGAACGACGACAGGAGCGCGGTGGTCGGGTCGCTGTTGGGGAAGAACAGCGCGGGGAAGACGAGTACGGCGGCCGTCGCGTAGACGTAGAAGTCGTAGAACTCGATCGTCGTCCCGATGAGGCTGGCGATCAGGACCCGCGAACGCGGGTTGACCGGCGCGGCCGGATTCGGGCCGGAGGCGGGTGACGGCGCGGCGGACGTGTCAGGGGCCGGGCCGGTGGCAGAAGCGGACATCTTCGGGTCAATCCCAGGGGCGTCGCGGTGTGCGTCCACCGGCGAACGACGCCGGCGACCCTCGTACCGATCGGACGGTACGAGGATCACAACCCTTTCATGTGTCTCACTCACCGGTAATCGGTGTTCGATATATGAGACACATAAGTGCGGGGTGGTCCGCTTACGCCGCCATCCAGCGCTCCAACCCCGCCGCGTCCAGGGGCAGTTCGGCCGACAGAACCTCCGACCCCGCCTCGGTCACCAGAATGTCGTCCTCGATGCGCGCCCCGATGCCGCGCAGCTCCGGAGGCACGGTCGTGTCATGGGCGTGGAAGTACAGACCCGGCTCCACCGTGAGCACCATGCCGGGCGTCATGCGGGCGCCCTGGTACGCGGCGTAGTCGGCGCGGGCGCAGTCGTGCACGTCGAGGCCGAGGTGGTGGCCGACGCCGCACACCAGATAGCGGCGATGGTGCTGGCCCTTGGGGGAGAGGGCCTCGTCCACGGAGACCGGCAGCAGCCCCCAGTCGTCCAGGCCGCGCGCCACGACCTCCATCGACGCCGTGTGGAAGTCGGCCCAGTCGCGGCCCGGGCCCACGGCGGCGAGACCGGCCCGGTGCGCGCGCTCCACCAGGTCGTGCACGGAACGCTGGGTGGAGGTGAAGCGGCCGGAGGCCGGGAAAGTGCGGGTGACATCGGCCGTGTAGTAGCTGCGTGTCTCGACACCCATGTCCAGGAGCACCGCCGCGTCCTCGGCCACGGGCCCGTCGCAGCGCACCCAGTGCAGCGTCGCGGCGTTGCGGCCGCTGCCCACGATCGTGGCGTAGCCGGGACCGTTGCCGTAGGTGCGGGCGTAGCGGTCGAAGGTGCCCTGCAGCCAGCGCTCGCCGCCGCCGCGTATGGCCGCCGGGAACTCGCGGACCACCGCGGCGAAGCCCTCGACCGTACGGTCCACGGCCTCCCGCAGTTGGCCGATCTCCCACGCGTCCTTGACCATGCGCAGCTCGGAGAGCGTGCGGCCGAGGTCGGGGGAGAGCGCGATCCCGTGGCGGCGGGCCGTGTCGGCGTCCAGCGGCCCGGTGAGCAGCGGGCTCTGTGTCGCACACGCGGCCAGCGCCGCGTCCAGGGAGCCCAGCGGCGCCGTGTCCACGCGCAACGCCTCCCGCCAGTCGTCCACGCCGGGGGCCGGGCCCACCCACAGCTCACCGTGCGCCGCGTCCGCGAAGAAACCGGGCTCGCCGGGGCGGGCCGGCGGCGGCAGATACAGCACCGCGTCGTGACCTCCGGGCGCGGGACGCAGCACCAGGACGGCGCCCTCGACCGTGCACCCGGTCAGCCAGTAGAAGTCGCTGTCGGGCCGGAAGTCGTACGCGGTGTCATTGCTGCGCGCCGGGGCCCGTCCGGCGGCGACCACGAGCGGCCGCCCGGCGAACTCGGCACTGAGCCGCGCACGGTGCCCGGCGGCCGCCTCGGCGACGCCCGGCACGGTCGGTGGCGTACGGTCGGCCTCGGCCCAGCCCTGACCCATGTACGCGGTGAAGTCGGGCAGTTCGGCCAGGCGCGGCATCCGGGGATCCGGGGTGCTCGACCTGGGCACGGAGGTGGCGGGGGTCGTCTCGGTCATGCCGACTCCACTCCTTGGGTGGTCCGGGGAGCGGCTCGCCGACGGCGGTCCCACTCCGGGTTGATGCGCGGGATCGCCCCGAGCAAGGTGCGGGTGTACGCGTCCCGCGGCCGGTCGAAGACGTCCGCGGCGCGGCCGGACTCGACGATACGTCCCTGGTGCATGACCGCCACACTCGGTGATGATCGCCCCGCCGAGCAGCCCCGGCATGGCCGCCCCGACGGCGACGGTCGCGCTCACGGGCAGGCGCGGGATCGCCATGTCCCAGACGGAATGTCCCAGACGGACTGGCCGCTCTGGACGCTGTAGCCGGGAAACGAACGAGAAACCGTTCGGGTCAGTAAACGCACTGTGCGGCATAGTGTTCGTCAAAGCGAACGCTGTCAAGGGAGTCAGGGAGAGGCTATGGACGTATCCAAGGGGTCGGTCCGCGACATGGTGGCGGCCAATCTCCGCCGTGCAAGGACGCAGCGGGGCCTGTCGATCTCGGAGCTCTCGCGACGCTCCAAGATTGGCAAGGCGACGCTCTCCCAGCTCGAATCGGGCACTGGAAACCCCACGATCGAGACGGTGTTCAGCCTCTCGCGCGCCCTTGAGGTGCCTGTCTCCGACCTCCTGGAGACGCGGGCGCCGGGCGGCCTGACCGTCGTGCGCGCCAAGGAGGTCGAGGTGCTCAGCGGTGCGGGCGTCGACCTGCGGCCGCTGCGCCGGATGGACTTCGGTGACCTGGTCCTCGAGGTGTACGACCAGGTCGTACGGGCCGACAGCAGGCAGGATTCGCTGGGCCACGTCGGCACGGAGCACACCATCGTGCAGACCGGCAGGCTCCAGGTCCGCGTGGACGGCGACGAGGTCGAGCTCCACCCCGGCGACTACGTGGGCTTCGACGCCACGCTCCCGCACTCCTACACCGCGCTCGACGGCGACGTGCACTCGGTGCTGCTGCTCCAGTACCGGCCGCACGAGCACGCCCACTTGGGGATCCCGCACCCGAAGCCGGCCGCCTCCGAACCCGAGCAGGACCCCGAGACCGAGTGACCGTTACAAGCATTTTTTGATCACCCCTTCCGAACCCGTTGACACCCACTGAAGGGCCGTCCTAGCCTCCGAGCTGTTCGATGAAACGAACGGAGGCGGTTCGATGTACGGAACGCGGGCGGTCATTCTCGGGGCCGGAATCGTCGGAGCCGCCTGTGCGCGGGAGTTGGCCCTCGCGGGCTGCGCCACCACGGTCGTCGACCGCGGCCGCCCGGCCGCCGCGACCACCGCGCACGGCGAGGGCAACATCCTCGTATCCGACAAAGGGCCCGGCCCCGAGCTGGAGTTGGCGCAACTGTCGGGACTCCTGTGGCCGCAGATCATCGCCGAGATGTCCGAACGGGCGGCGGGCGTAAGCGAACTGACTGAGTGGGACCCCAAGGGCGGCATCGTCGTCGCCACCACCGACGACGGCGCCCGCGAACTCGCCGAGTTCGTCGCATCCCAACGCGCCGCAGGCGTAAGGGCGGAGACCCTGGACGCCGCCTCCCTCGCCGCCGCCGAGCCGTACGTCACCCGCGAGCACACGGCGGCCATCCACTACCCCGACGACGCCCAGGTCCAGCCCGCCGGCGCGGCCGCCGCCCTCCTCTCCGACGCGCTAGGCGCGGGAGCGAGGTTGCGCACCCACTGCGAGATACACGGCGCGGTCACCCGCTCCGACCGCCTCACCGCCGTCCGTACGGCTGACGGCGACCTCATCGAGGCGGACATCTTCATCAACGCTGCGGGCCCCTGGTCGGGCGAACTGTCCACCCGCCTCGGCGCCCCCATCGACGTACGCCCCCGCCGCGGCGACGTCCTCGTCACCACACCCCTGCCGCCCACCGTCTTCCACAAGGTGTACGACGCCGACTACGTGGGCGCCGTCGGCAGCAGCGCCGAGGACCTGCAGACCTCCGCCGTCGTCGAATCCACCCGCGCGGGCAGCGTCCTCATCGGCTCGTCACGGCGCCGCGTCGGCTTCGACGACCGGCTCCGCCCCGACGCCCTCTCCGCGATCGCCGCCAAGGCGCTGCGCCTCTTCCCGTCCCTGGCAAACGTGTCGGTCATGCGCGCCTACGGCGGCTTCCGCCCCTACGTACCCGACCACTTGCCCGTCATCGGGCCCGACCCGCGCCTCGCCGGGCTGTGGCACGCGGGCGGCCATGAAGGCGCGGGCATCGGCCTGTCGGTCGGCACCGCACGCCTCGTGCGGGACCTGCTCATGGACCGGCCCACCGAGATCGACGCGACGCCGTTCCGGGTGGACCGGCCCGCCGTCCTGGGACACACGGAGAAAGGCAGGGCGGCATGAGCCCACGACGCATCCCGGCGGCGGACGACGCCGTCGGCCGGCGGCGCGAGACACCGCTCACGATCACCGTCGACGGCGAGCCCGTCGCCGGGATCGAGGGCCAGTCCATCGCGGGCATCCTGCTCGCCTCCGGCCGCCGCTCCTGGCGCACCGGCCGCTCGGGCGCACCCCGTGGTGTCTTCTGCGGCATCGGCGCCTGCTTCGACTGCCTGGTCACGGTCGGCCCCGAGCGCGACGTCCGGGCGTGCCGCAGGCGCGCGCGGGACGGGGACGAGGTGCGGACGCAGGATCGCCGGATCGCGGGGACGGAGGGGGACTGTGACGTGTAACGACGGCTACGTCGTGCTTCTACGTCACAGTCCCCGCACCCACTCACCCAACCCCACCCCCACGGAGGCCACATGACCCGCCACGTAGTGGTCGTAGGCGCGGGACCGGCCGGGCTCGCCGCCGCGGATGCCGCGCTCGGCGCGGGTGCGCGGGTCACCCTGATCGACGAGGCCGAGCAGCCCGGCGGTCAGTACCACCGGATGCTCCCCGAGGCCTACGCCGCCGCCCGGCCGCAGCGCCTCCACCACCACTGGCGCGCCTTCGACGAACGTCGCCGCCGGGTCCTCGCCCATCCGCGCTGCGCTTGGTGGTCCGAGACCGCCGTGTGGGCCCTGGAGCGCCCCGATCCGGCCGAGCCGGGGCCGCCGCGCGTGCATGTGCTGCGCGGTCCGGTCGACGGTGGCGGCCGGGACCGGCACACGCTCGACCCCGACGCGCTGGTGCTCGCGGTCGGCGCCCACGACCGCGTACTGCCCTTCCCCGGCTGGGAGTTGCCCGGCGTGTACACAGCGGGCGCGGCGCAGGCGCTGGCGAAGGGGGAGCGGGTGGCGGTCGGTGACCGGGTGGTCGTGGCCGGGAGCGGGCCGTTCCTGCTGCCGGTGGCCGCGTCGCTCATCGAGGCCGGGTCGACGGTGCGTGAGGTGCTGGAGGCCAACACCCCTGCCACCCTTGCGCGGGGCTGGGGGCGGCGGCCCTGGGAGCTGGCCGCGCAGGCCGGGAAGGCGGCCGAACTTGCCGAGTACAGCGGGCTGTTGGCCCGGCACCGGGTTGCGTATCGCACCGGACGTACGGTCGTGGAGGCGCGCGGCGACGGGGGTGTGGAGGAGGTCGTCACCGCTCGGCTGCGTGCCGACTGGTCCGTCGTGCCCGGCAGTGAGCGCACTGTTGCTGTGGACGCCGTGTGTGTCTCGCACGGGTTCAGTCCGCAGCTGGAACTGCCGCTCGCCGCAGGGTGTGCGCTGCGCGCCACCCCGGCGGGGGAGTTCGTCGACGTCGACGGTGACCAGCGCACCACCTGCCCCGACGTGTACGCGGCCGGGGAGATCACCGGCATCGCCGGCGCGCCCGCCGCCCGCGTGGAAGGCGCGCTCGCCGGGTGGCTCGCCGCCGGAGGCGACCGCAACACCGCCACCGTGCGCCGGCTGCGGACGAGCCGTGACCAGGGCCGTGCCTTCGCCGCCCGCCTGGCCCGCGCACACCCCATCGGGGCGGGCTGGTCCGGCTGGCTGCGGCCCGAGACCGTGGTGTGCCGGTGCGAGGAGACGGACTATGCCACCGTGTGCCGCGCCGCCACCGACGAGTCCACCGCCGCACCCCGCGCCGCCAAGCTCGCCACCCGCGCCGGACTCGGGCCCTGCCAGGCCCGGATGTGCGGACCCACCGTCGCCGAGATCGGTGCGCGCCTGCGCGGGCCGACCGATGACCTCCGTATCGAAGGACTGCCCCCGGCCAGCGAGCACCGGCGGCCCATCGCCCGCCCGATCCGGCTCGGAGACCTGGCCGCCAACCCCGAGACCACTTCCACGTTTCCCAGCAACTCCCGTACAGAGGAGAGCAGTTCATGAGTGGCAAGAAGCAGCAGAAGAAGGGCTCCATCGGTCTCGGTGGCGTCGTCGTCGCCACCGCCCTGCCCTACTACGAGGACGCCTCCGCCCCCGCCGGGCTCGCCGTCGACTACGACCGGTACGCCGAGCACTGCCGATGGCTCATCGACAACGGCTGCCGTGGTGTCGGCCCGAACGGGTCCCTCGGCGAGTACTCGTCCCTGACGGACGAGGAGCGGCGGAAGGTGGCCCGTACCGCCATCGAGACGGTCGGGGACGACGGTGTCGTCGTGGTCGGTGTGCATGGCGTCGGGTCCCATCAGGCGAAGCACTGGGCCGAGGTCGCGGCCGAGGACGGTGCCGATGGTGTGCTGTGTCTGCCGCCCACTCTGTATCGGGCCAACTCGCGTGATGTTGTCCACCACTTCGAGGCCGTCGCCTCCGTCGGGCTTCCCGTCATGGTCTACAACAATCCCTTCGACACGAAGGTGGATCTCACGCCGGACCTGCTCGCTGAGATCGCGCAGATCGACAACGTCGTCGCCGTGAAGGAGTTCTCCGGTGATGTGCGGCGGGTGCTGGAGGTCAAGGAGAAGGCGCCGGAGCTGGAGATCATCAGTGGTGCTGACGATGTGGTGCTCGAAAGTCTGTTGATGGGGGCCACCGGGTGGTTCGCCGGGTTCCCGAACGTGTTCCCCGCCGAGTCCGCCCGGTTGTACGACCTGGCGCTCGCGGGCAAGCTGGAGGAGGCGCGGGCGCTGTACGAGCCGCTGGTCGCCGCCTTTCGCTGGGACTCGCGCACCGAGTTCGTGCAGGCCATCAAGTTGGGGATGGAGCAGGTCGGCCGGTTCGGCGGGCCCTGCCGACCGCCGCGTGGTGCGCTGCTGCCCGGGATGCGCGAGCAGGTCGAGGCCGACATGGCCCGCGCGATCTCCTCGTTGGAGAACACCTCGCTGGAGAGCTCCTCGCAGCAGCAGGGAGTCCTCTGATGCGGTCTGTGCGCACGCTGAGCGCCGTCGACTCGCACACCGAGGGCATGCCCACCCGCGTCGTCACCGGCGGCGTGGGCCCCATCCCCGGTGACACCATGGCCGGGCGGCGTACGTACGCCCTGGAACACCTCGATGAGCTTCGCCGGTTCCTCGTCGACGAGCCGCGCGGGCACGCCGCGATGAGCGGCGCCATCCTGCAGCCGCCGACCCGCCCGGACGCGGACTGGGGTGTCCTGTACATCGAGGTCAGCGGCTTCCTGCCGATGTGCGGGCACGGCACCATCGGTGTCGCCACCGTGCTCGTGGAGACAGGGATGGTGGAGGTGAGCGAGCCGGAGACCGTTGTCAGGCTCGACACACCCGCCGGGCTCGTCGAGGCGCGCGTCGCCGTGCGTGAGGGTGTGGCCGAGCAGGTCACCCTGCGCAATGTGGACGCCTTCGCGCTGGAGCTGGACGCCACCGTGAAGGTTCCCGGCTACGGCGAGGTCCGCTACGACATGGCGTACGGCGGGAACTTCTACGCCATCACCGAGCTCGATCAGCTCGGTCTGCCCTTCGACCGGGCACGCAAGGACGACATCCTCAAGGCCGGGCTCGCCGTCTCCGACGCCATCAACGAGCACAACCGGCCGCGGCATCCGCTGGACCCGGTCATCGGCGGCTGCAAGCACGTGCAGTTCCTCGCACCCGACTCCACCGCCCGGCACTCGCGCAATGCCATGGCGATCCAGCCCGGCTGGTTCGACCGCTCGCCGTGCGGAACCGGCACATCGGCGCGGATGGCGCAGCTGCACGCGCGCGGTGAACTCCCGCTGCACACCGAGTTCGTGAACGAGTCGTTCATCGGCACGCGGTTCACCGGCCGCCTCGTCGACACGGCGACCGTCGGTGAACTCCCGGCTGTCGTACCGGAGTTCTCCGGGCGCGCCTGGATCACCGGCACGGCCAACTACCTCCTCGACCCGAGCGACCCCTTCCCGCACGGCTTCGTGCTCTGACACCCCAGGGCCGCGCACACCTCCCAGGAGCCACCGTGTCCCGTACGACAACCAACCCGCCCCGCGACCCGGCCGGGCCCGACGGGGGACTCCTCTCCCGCGCCGGCATCTTCCGCCTCAAGCCCGTCGACGACTCGGAGGAGGAGACCAGCGGCGGACTGCGCCGCACCATGGGACTGTGGCAGCTGGTCGCCCTCAGCCTCGGTGGTCTCGTCGGCGCGGGAGTCTTCTCGCTGGCCGGCGTCGTGGCCAACGAGGACGCCGGGCCCGGCGTGATGCTCTCGTTCCTCATCGCCATCGTGGCCAGCGGCGCGGCCGCCCTCTGCTACGCCGAATTCGCCGGCACCATCCCGAAGGCGGGCTCCGCCTACACCTATTCCTACGCCGCGCTCGGCGAGTTCGTCGGCTGGGCGATCGGCTGGGACCTGCTGCTCGAGTACACCGCCATTGTTGCTGTGGTCGCGATTGCGGTGTCCGGGTACTTCTCGTACATCCTGGAGCATGTGGGCATTGATGTGCCGACCTGGATGCTCGGCGCCCCCGGCACCGGATCCGGGCATCGGGTCGATCTCTTCGCGCTTCTGTTGTGTCTGTTGCTTGCCTTCGTGCTGTCCCGTGGGACGAAGGAGTCGGCGCGGTTCGAGACCATCCTTGTCGTCGTGAAGCTGGGGATCGTCGCGCTCGTGGTCGTCGCGGGGGCCTTTCACATCAAGTCCGGGAACTACACGCCTTTTCTGCCCTACGGAGTGGGCGGCGCGTTCACCGGAGCCGCCACCGCGTTCTTCGCCGTCTACGGGTACGACGCCATGAGCGCGGCCGCCGAGGAGAGCGCCGAGGCGAAGAAGGTGCTGCCGAAGGCCATCGTCATCTCGCTCGGCATCGCCGCGTTCATCTATCTCGTGGTGTGTGTCGTGCTGCTCGGGATGCAGAATTACCGGGATATTGATGTGGCGAGCCCGTTCTCCAGTGCCCTGGGGGCAGTTGGGCTCGGTGGGCTCGGGCTCGTCGTGGCCGTCGGCGCCGTCATCGGCATCACCACATCGGCGTTCGCCAACATGCTGGCGGTGTCCCGGGTCTGGTACTCGATGGCCCGCGACGGGCTGCTGCCGCGCTACTTCGCGCGCAACCACCCGCGCAGGCACGTGCCCACGCGGGTGATCTGGCCCGTCGGCATCGGCTCCGCGCTGATCGCCGGGTTCCTGCCCATCCGGGAGGCCGCGGACCTCACCAACATCGGCATCCTGATGGCGTTCATCGTGGTCGCCATCGCGGTGGTGGTGCTGCGGAAGACGCGGCCCGATCTGCCGCGCACCTTCCGTACGCCGCTGGTGCCCTGGGTCCCGGCGATCGGCGTCGCGTTCTCCGTGTGGCTGATCAGCAACCTGGACTGGGTGACCTGGGTCCGGTTCGCGGTGTGGATGCTGATCGGGGTCGGGGTCTACGCGGCGTACGGGTACCGGCACTCGGCCGAGCACCGGGAGGCGCGTCAGCGCAGGTAGCCGAGGCCCGGGTGCGCCTGCCTGTACGCGTCGACCAGGCGGCGCGCCACGTTCGCCGAGTCCACCAGCGGATGCAGCGCGAACGCCTTCACCGCCGTCGCCCGCGAGCCGGAGCGGGCGGCGGCGAGGACCTCACGCTCGACCGCCTTCACCAACGTCACGAGGCCCATGGCGTGTCCCGGCAGCGGGTCGACGGCTACAGGGTGTGCCCCGTTGGCGTCGACCAGGCACGGGACCTCGATCACCGCGTCGGCGTCGAGGCCCGAAAGAGCCCCGCGGTTGCGGACGTTGAGGATCAGCGTGGCGCGCTCGTCGCGGGCGATGGCCCGCATCAGGTCGAGCGCCACCTTCTCGTAGCCGCCGGACTCGGTGAGGGAGGCCTCGTCGCGCTCGCCCGCTCCCGCCGCCTCCCGGTTCTCCGCCATGTACGTGGCCTCGCGCTCGGCCCGCGTCGCGTCCCACGTCTTGAGCGGCGGGGCCGCCGGGTCGCGCATCCGGTCGTAGAAGCGGGACTGCTGCACGTGCAGGAACGCGCCGCGCGTCAACTCCGCTTCCTGGTAGGCGCGTACGGCCTCACGGTTGAAGTAGTAGTAGTGCAGGTACTCGTTGGGGATCGAGCCCAGCTCACGCAGCCACTCCGTGCCGAACAGCTTGCCCTCCTCGAAGGAGCCGAGGAGCGCGTCGTCGGCGAGGAGGCGGGGGAGCTCGTCGCGGCCGTTCACCTTCAACCCGCGCAGCCAGCCAAGGTGGTTGAGGCCGACGTAGTCGACCCACGCGTTCTGTGGGTCGGCGCCGAGCGCGCGTGCCACGCGCTTGCCGAGGCCGACGGGGGAGTCGCAGATGCCGATGACCCGGTCGCCCAGGTGATCGGCGAGCGCCTCCGTGACCAGGCCCGCCGGGTTCGTGAAGTTGATGAACCAGGCGTCCGGGGCGAGTTGGGCGACTCGCCGCGCGACCTCCTCGACGACCGGCAGGGTGCGAAGCCCGTACGCGAGGCCGCCCGCGCCGACCGTCTCCTGGCCCAGTACGTCCTCGGCGAGCGCGATCCGCTCGTCCGCCGCGCGCCCTTCGAGGCCGCCCACTCGGATCGCCGAGAACACGAAGTCCGTGCCCCGCACCGCCTCGTCGAGGTCGGTGGTGACGGTCACGGACGGCGCGTCCGGCACCCCTTCGGCCTGCTCGGCGAGGACCCGCGCGATCGCGTCGAGGCGCTGCCCGTCGAGGTCGTACAGGGCGACCTCGGTGACGCGGCCCTCCGCGTGATCGGTGAGCAGGGCCCCGTACACCAGCGGCACCCGGAATCCGCCGCCGCCGAGAATCGTCAGTTTCATACGTGCACTACTTTCACGCCGGCCTCCGTCAGCGCCGCACAAGTCGGCGCCGGGGCGGAGGAGTTGGTCACGAGAACGTCGAGGGAGTCGGGGCCGCACACCTTGGCCATGCCGGTGCCGGGGAACTTGGAGGAGTCGGCGAGGAGCACCGTCCGGTCGGCGGCCGCGATCATGGCCCGCTTGACCGGGACCTCCACCACGGTGGTGTCCATCACCTGCCCGCTCGGGCGGACGCCGCTGGTACCGAGGAACAGCCAGTCGGCGTGCAGCTGGCGCAGGTTGTCCTCGGTGAGGAAGCCGACGAGGGAGCGGTACTCGCGGCGCAGCATCCCGCCGAGCAGCACCAGGTCGATGCCGGTGTCATCGGCCAGCTCCTCGTACACCACCAGGTTGCTGGTGATGACGGTGAGCCGGCGGCCGTGGAGCTGGCGGGCGAGGCGGTACGCGGTCGTCCCGATGTCGAGGAGGACCGACTGGCCGTCCGATATCAGGGACGCCGCGTGCTCGGCGATGGTGTCCTTCTCGGGGACCCGTACCTGCGCGACCTCGGAGAACGGCTGGTCGCCCTCCTCCATGACGGCGCCGCCGTGCACGCGGGTGAGGAGCCCGTCCTCCTCCAGTTTCACCAGGTCGCGGCGGATCGTCGCCGGGCTCGCGGTTAGCTGCTCGGCGAGCTCGGCGACGGACACGGGCCCACCGGAGCGCAGCGCACGCAGGATCAGGTGATGTCGTCGCTCTGCCAGCATGCGGCGCACACTACTCGTCAAATTCAAGCAATTCCATGCTCACATTTGTCCAGAGCTTGATTGTGTGGTGCCGACATGAGTTCATCCGGTGCTCACCATCCGTACTGTCTGCACTCGTAGCGTCCCTGCGTACCGCCCGTCACCACCGAACCCAGGAGCCGCCGACATGACCCACCCCTTCTCCAGCCCCGTGTCCAGGCGTCGCGCCCTCGCCCTCGGCGCGGGCGCGCTCGGCGCCGCGGCGGCGGGCTCCCTGCTGCCGCCCTCCCTGCAGCGGGCCCTGGCTGCCGAGCCGCCGTCCGGCGGGCTCGACGCCATCGAGCACGTGGTGATCCTCATGCAGGAGAACCGGTCCTTCGACCACTACTTCGGCATGCTGCGCGGCGTACGCGGCTTCGGCGACGCCAACGCCGTCCAACTCGCCGACGGCAGGCCCGTGTTCGAGCAACCGGACGGCGCGAAGAGAGTCCTGCCGTTCTCCGTGCGCGCGGCCGCCGAGGCACAGCAGCACGACCTGCAGTACATTGACGCCCTCAACCACGACTGGAACGGCGGCCACAAGGCCTGGAACAACGGCTGGATGAACCAGTGGGTCTCCGCCAAGACCGCGGCGACCATGGCGTATTACGACCGCTCCGACATCCCGCTCCAGTACGAGCTCGCCGACACCTTCACCGTCTGCGACGCCTACCACTCCTCCATGCACAGCTCCACCAGCCCCAACCGCAACTACCTGTGGAGCGGCAACTCCGGCGACGAGCCGGGCGGCGGGCGCGCCATCGGCAATGACGCCTACGACGAGGGCACCCACAAGGGCTACGACTGGCCCACGTATCCCGAACTCCTGGAGAAGGAGGGCCGCAGTTGGCAGACGTACACCGAGTGGGAGAACTTCACCGACAACCAGATCGAGTTCTACGCCACCTTCAAGGCGGTCGCCCGCAAGGCGCTCGCCAAGACCGGCGGGCACACGTACATGGAGTCGTTCTACGCGCTCGTCCGCAAGGCGGACGACGCCGGGGACACCGCCGAGCGAAAACGCCTTCTCGGGCTCCTGGACGAGGGCGTCGCCGCGCTCACCAAGGCCGAGCGCAGCCTCTTCGAGCGTGCTCTGCGCCGCGTGCCCACCGGCACCCTGGCCGAGCGCTTCGCCGCCGACGTCGCCGCCGGGAAGCTGCCCGCGGTCTCCTACCTCGTGCCGTCCGCGGTCGACTCCGAGCACCCCAGCGTCTCCGTGCCCGCCGCGAGCGCCAGCGTCCCGTACAAGGTGCTCGACGCGCTGGCCTCGCACCCCGACGTGTGGCGCAAGACCGTGGTGCTCATCAACTACGACGAGAACGACGGCTTCTTCGACCACGTCCCGCCGCCCGTCCCCGAGCCCGGCGAGCCCGACGAGTGGTGGCAGGGGCAGCCGACCGGGCTCGGCATGCGCGTGCCGATGCTCGTCGTCTCGCCGTGGTCGGTGGGCGGTTACGTGTGCTCCGAGCTGTTCGACCACACCTCCGTCAACCGCTTCCTGGAGAAGTGGACCGGCATCGAGGTCCCGAACATCACGCCGTGGCGCCGCCGGATATGCGGCGACCTGACCTCGGCGTTCGACTTCGACACCGCCGAGAAGCAGCCCACCGTGCACAATCCGGGACCGGTGCCGCCGGCCGCCGCCCGCTGGAAGCCGAGCCCGCCGGCCGAGCAGAAGATGCCGGTGCAGGAGCCCGGCACCCGTCCCGCGCGCCCACTGCCCTACCAGAGCGACGCGTACGCGCGGATCGATGAGGGGTGCATCGAGGTCACTCTCTCCAACACCGGTGCCTCCAGCGCTCACTTCGCGCTCTACCCGTACGAGGGCGAGTTCGAGGTACCGCAGCACCGTGACGTCTCCGGCACCCGCTCCCTGACCGTGACACCGGCCAAGGACCGCTACCGGTTCACCGTCACAGGACCCGCCGGCTTCCGCCGCGAGTTCGCGGGCCTCGCCGCATCCACCGCCGAGGTCACCTCGACCGTGCGCGCCAAGACCCGCGAACTGCGCATCACGCTGGCCAACCACGGCACCGAGGCCAAGGTGTTCACCGTCCGCCCGCAGGCCTACGTCCGCGCGGCCGACGCCGCCCATCTGACCCGGCGGGTCCGCGTCGCGCCCGGCGACCGCACCACCGTGACGCACCCCGCCGCGAAGACCCACGGCTGGTACGACCTGATCGTGCGCTGCGAGAACGAGCCCGACTTCGCGCGCCGCCTCATGGGCCACATCGAGAACGGACGGCCTTCTGTCTCCGGGTGAAAAGCCGTCGCAGGGGGCGTGCGTGTGTGGCTACCCTCGGGCCGGCCAGGAAGGCCGACCCCGCGAAAGGTGACCATGGGCGTACGCAAGCTGCACCAGGACGAGCCGGACATCGACGAGGACCTCGTCCGGGCGCTCGTCGACGAGCAGTTCCCGCGGTGGGCGGGCCTGCCCCTGAAGTACGTCGACTCGCACGGCACGCAGAACGTTCTGTACCGGCTCGGCGAGGAGTGGGTGGTGCGGCTGCCGCGCCTGGCCGGCGTTCAACCCGAACTGGCGCGCACGCGACGGTGGTTGCCGTACCTGGCGGCCCGCCTGCTGGTGCCCGTGCCGGAGCAGGTGGCCGAGGGGAAGCCGGGCCACGGCTTCCCCTGGCCGTGGGCGGTGCACCGCTGGCTGCCCGGCGAGAACCCGGCCGTGGGGCGACTCGACGACCCCGAGGCGCTGGCGGAGGATCTGGCGGGGTTCGTCAC
>NZ_JBEOVM010000010.1:0-124637 GCF_040295505.1 Streptomyces sp. NPDC002790
CGGGGGGGGGGGGGGGGGGGGGGGGGGGGCGACCCCGCCGGGGGGCGCATCCCACACCCCCCCGCGGGGGGGGGGGGGGGGGGGGGGCCCCCCCCCCCCCCCCCACGGCTCCGCGTGGTTGACGCCTCGGGGCTCTGCCCCGGACCCCGCTGCTCAATCGCCGCAGGGGCTTGATTTGGCCGAACCGGGCCTAGGAAGCTGCGCACTCCGCGCACGTGCCGAAGATCTCGACCGTGTGGGCCACGTTGACGTATCCGTGTTCGGAGGCGATCGACTCGGCCCACTTCTCGACCGCGGGGCCCTCGACCTCCACCGCCTTGCCGCAGACGCGGCAGACCAGGTGGTGATGATGGTCACCCGTGGAGCAGCGGCGGTAGACCGCCTCGCCCTCCGCGGTGCGCAGGACGTCGACCTCGCCCGCGTCGGCGAGGGACTGAAGCGTCCGGTAGACCGTGGTCAGCCCGACCGAGTCACCCTTGTGCTTGAGGACATCGTGCAGCTCCTGGGCGCTGCGGAACTCGTCCACCTCGTCGAGCGCCGTCGCCACGGCCGCACGCTGGCGGGTCGACCTGCCTCGAACTGGGGCTGCCACGGGTTCCTCCTCACATCCCTGCACGTACGTATCGCCGCCATTGTGCCAGGCGGCGCTGTGCGCGGGTCATCCGTGAAGCGAAGGAGTCGCCGCCTGCTCCGGGATCGGGCACTCGGAGGGCGCCGCCGGGACGGCTCGGGCCCTGCGCCGGGCGAGCGGCTTCGCGAGCAGTGCGAGGACGATGAAGGCCGCGATGGCCAGGAGCACGATCGTCGCTCCGGGCGGCACGTCCTGGTAGTACGAGGTCGCGGTGCCGCCGAGTGTCACCGCGACGCCGAGCGCCACCGAGAGCACGAACGTCGCCTTGAAACTGCGGGTCAGCTGCTGGGCGGCGGCCACCGGCACCACCATCAGCGCGGAGACCAGGAGCAGGCCGACGACGCGCATCGCGACCGTCACCGTGACCGCCGCCGTGACCGCGATCAGGAGGTTAAGGAAGCGCACCGGCAGGCCCGTGACCCGCGCGAACTCCTCGTCCTGGCTCACCGCGAACAGCTGCTTGCGCAGGCCGACCGTCACGACCACCACGAAGGCCGCGAGCAGGCAGATGGCGAGGACGTCGCTCTGCGACACCGTCGAGAGCGAGCCGAAGAGGTACGAGTTCAGGTTGGCGTTGGAGCCGCCGGGCGCCAGGTTGATGAACATGACGCCGCCCGCCATACCCCCGTAGAAGAGCATCGCGAGCGCGATGTCGCCGCGCGTCTTCCCGTACCAGCGGATCAGTTCCATGATCACGGCGCCCAGGACCGAGACCAGCGTCGCCATCCACACCGGGGACGTCGAGAGCAGGAAGCCGAGGCCGACGCCCGTCATCGCGACGTGGCCGATGCCGTCGCCCATCAGGGCCTGGCGGCGCTGCACGAGGTAGATGCCGACGGCCGGGGCCGTGATGCCGACGAGGACGGCGGCCAGCAGCGCCCGCTGCATGAAGTCGTACGAGAGAAGTTCCATGGCAGTCAGCTCAGCAGTCCTGTGCGGATCGGTTCGGCGCCCGCGTGGGTGTGCGGGTGGATGTGGTCGTGGCCGGGCAGCGCGTGCTGGCCGACGGCCTTCGGGGGCGGGCCGTCGTGCAGCACGCAGCCGTCGCGCAGCACGACCGCGCGGTCGATCAGCGGTTCCAGCGGGCCGAGTTCGTGGAGTACGAGGAGGACGGAGGAGCCGGCCGCGACCTGCGTGCGCAGCGTCGCCGCGAGGATCTCCTGGCTCGCCAGGTCGACGCCCGCCATCGGCTCGTCCATGATCAGCAGCTCGGGCTCGGAGGCCAGGGCGCGCGCGATGAGCACGCGCTGGTGCTGGCCGCCGGAGAGCGCGTCCACGGAGTCCTTCGCGCGGTCCGCCATCCCGACGAGTTCCAGGGCACGGGTCACCGCGTCCCGGTCGGCCTTGCGCAGGATGCCGAACCTGGCGCGCGAGAGGCGGCCCGAGGAGACGACCTCGGACACCGTCGCGGGCACGCCGCCCGCGGCCGTCGTGCGCTGCGGTACGTAGCCCACGCGCGCCCAGTCCTTGAAGCGCCGCCGCGGCGTGCCGAAGATCTCGATGCCGCCGCCGGTGGTCGGGACCTGCCCGATGACGCTGCGGACGGCGGTGGACTTGCCCGACCCGTTCGCCCCGAGCAGGGCGACGACCTCGCCGCGGTGCACGGTGAGGCCGATGCCGCGCAGCACGGGGCGCCCGCCGAGCTCGGCCGTCACGTTGCTCAGCGAGATGACGGCTTCCCGATCGCCCGTGTCGCCCATGTCGCCCTCCTCCGGGGTCACTTGGTGCCCAGCGCCTTCTGGAGTGCGGCCAGGTTCGACTCCATGACCGAGACGTAGTCGTCGCCCTTGGACTTCTTCGTGATGCCCTCGATCGGGTCGAGCACATCGGTCTTGAGCTTCGCGTCGTTCGCGAGGGTCTTGGCCGTCTTGTCGCTGACGAGCGTCTCGTAGAAGACCGTGGAGACGCCGTCGTCCTTGGCCATCTTCTGGAGCGCCTTGACGCGGGCCGCGCTGGGCTCGCTCTCCGGGTCCAGACCGTTGATGGCCTCCTCGGTGAGGCCGTAGCGCTCGGCGAGGTAGCCGAAGGCGGCGTGCGTGGTGATGAACGTCGAGGACTTGGTGTTCTTGAGGCCCTTTTCGAACTTGGTGTTGAGCTCGTCCAGCTCGCCGACCAGGGCCTTGGTGTTCTTCTTGTAGTCGGCGGCGTGGTCCGGGTCGGCCTTCTCCAGGGCCTTGCCGACGCCCTCGGCGACCTCGGCGTACTTCACCGGGTCGAGCCAGATGTGCGGGTCGGCGGCTTCCTCGTCGTGGGTGTGCTCGGCGTGCCCGTGGTCGTGACCGTCGACCTCGGTGCCGTGCTTCTCGAGGGAGGTCAGGGTGCCGGCGTCGATCTTCGTCTTGATGTCCGACTGGTCGATGGCCTCGTCCACGGAGGGCTGGAGACCCTTCAGGTGGACCGCGACGTCGGACTCCTCGAGCTGGGCGCGCTGCTTGGCGCTGACCTCCAGGTCGTGCGGCTCCTGGCCGGGCTCGGTCAGGTTCGTGACGTCGACGTGGTCGCCGCCGATCTTCTCGGCGAGGTACTGCATCGGATAGAACGACGCGACGACGCTCAGCCTGCCGTCGCTCCCCTTGTCCTGCGCGGCGGAGCTGCCGCAAGCGGTCAGGGCGCCGAGACCGAGGGCGGTGACGGCGGCGACGGGTATCAGGCGGCGGGAGCGGCGGGGGATGCGTACGTTCATGACAGTCATTTTCAACAAAACTGGAAACCGTTGTCAACAAGGCGTCCGTCGAGGCCTTCGTCACGGCCTTCGTCATGCTCGGTCCCGCGAACCGATTTGGTTCGGGGGGTAGGCCCGCCGGTAACCTGAAGCATTCGCTCCCGGAGCGCGTATCCAGCGCGCTCACCGTCGTCGTAATGAAGAGAGCACCGTGGCCGCCGACAAGATCGAAACCATCGTCAGCCTCAGCAAGCGCCGTGGCTTCGTCTATCCCTGCAGCGAGATCTACGGTGGTCAGCGCGCCGCCTGGGACTACGGGCCGCTGGGCGTCGAGCTGAAGGAGAACCTCAAGCGTCAGTGGTGGCGCTACATGGTCACCTCGCGCGAGGACGTCGTCGGTATCGACTCGTCCGTGATCCTGGCGACCGAGGTCTGGCAGGCCTCCGGCCACGTCGCCACGTTCACCGACCCGCTCACCGAGTGCACCTCCTGTCACAAGCGGTTCCGCGCGGACCACCTGGAGGAGGCGTTCGAGGCGAAGAAGGGCCGGCTCCCCGAGAACGGCCTCGCCGACCTCAGCTGCCCCAACTGCGGCAACAAGGGCACGTTCACCGAGCCCAAGCAGTTCTCCGGCCTGCTCTCCACGCACCTCGGCCCGACGCAGGACAGCGGCTCGGTCGCCTACCTGCGCCCCGAGACCGCGCAGGGCATCTTCACCAACTTCAGCCAGGTGCAGACGACTTCGCGCCGCAAGCCGCCGTTCGGCATCGCGCAGACGGGCAAGTCGTTCCGTAACGAGATCACGCCCGGCAACTTCATCTTCCGCACCCGTGAGTTCGAGCAGATGGAGATGGAATTCTTCGTCAAGCCCGGCGAGGACGAGGCGTGGCAGGAGTACTGGATGGAGCAGCGCTGGAACTGGTACACGGGCCTCGGCATGCGCGAGGAGAACATGCGCTGGTTCGAGCACCCGAAGGAGAAGCTCTCCCACTACTCGAAGCGCACCGCTGACATCGAGTACCGGTTCAGCTTCGGCGGCAACGAGTGGGGCGAGCTCGAGGGCGTCGCCAACCGCACGGACTACGACCTGTCGGCGCACTCCAAGGCCTCCGGCCAGGACCTCTCCTACTTCGACCAGGAGAAGGGCGAGCGCTACACGCCGTACGTCATCGAGCCCGCGGCCGGTCTCGGCCGCGCCATGCTCGCGTTCATGATGGACGCGTACGTCGAGGACGAGGCGCCCAACGCCAAGGGCAAGATGGAGAAGCGCACCGTCATGCGCTTCGACCACCGGCTCGCTCCGGTGAAGGTCGCGGTGCTTCCGCTGTCGCGCAACCCGGAGCTGTCGCCGAAGGCGAAGGGGCTCGCGCAGGCGCTGCGGCAGAACTGGAACATCGACTTCGACGACGCGGGCGCCATCGGCCGTCGTTACCGTCGCCAGGACGAGATCGGTACGCCGTTCTGCGTCACGGTCGACTTCGACACGCTCGACGACAACGCGGTGACCGTGCGCGAGCGCGACACCATGAAGCAGGAGCGGGTGTCGCTCGACCAGATCGAGGGGTACCTGGCCAGTCGGCTGGTCGGTTGCTGACGTAGAGCTGCGGGTTCTGTTCGCCGGGGTCCGTTCCATCGCTGTGGCGGTGGGGCGGGCCCCGGCGGCGTTGCGCTTGAAAAGCCTGCTCAATCGCCGCAGGGGCTTGAAGAGTTCGGTGGTGCGGCACACTGGCCGGCATGCCTCATATGACGAGCAGCAAGGTCAGTCGGTGGGATCAGCACGGGCGGAACCACGTCGTGCGGGTTGAAAAGGCTGGTGTGCGGCGGCAGTTGACGTGCGAGACGTGCGGGTGGGAGCAGGCCGCGCAGTTCCTGCCGTGGCTCAAGGCCGAGGAACATCTGGGGGAGGCCCATCAGGCGACCGTGGACCCGGCCGCCCCGGAAGAGATCTAACGGCCTTACGGGTCAGCGGGTTTCGAGGCCGCGCAGGATGAGGGAGAGCAGCGCGGCGAACGCCGGCTGCGCGTCCTCGCGCGACCACGTCGCCGCGTACGCCGGGTCGTGGAAGTGGGCGGTCGCCTCGAAGACGGCGCGGGCCGTGGCGGAGACGTCCGGCGACTCGAACTCGCCGCTGTCCACGCCCTGTTGGACGATGTCCGTCAACTGGCCCGTGAGTTCGGCGATGTGTGCGTCGACCACGCCGCCCTGCCCCTCGGTGAGCACCGAGTACGTGGCGAACAGCTCCGGGTCGTCACCCGCCTTGTGGCGCTTGGCCTCGAAGAGGGCCGAGAGCCAGCTTCGCAGCTTGGCGGCGGGGGCCTCGTCGCCCGCGACGACCTCGGCGAGCACGCCCGTCGTCCGGTCCAGCCAGCGCTTGGTGACCGCGTCCCGCAGCTCCGCCTTCGTACGGAAGTGCCGGTACACCGAGCCGTGGCTGACCCCGAGCGCGCGGGCCACGTCGACGACCGTCGCCTTCGCGGGGCCGTGTCGGCGCAGCACGTCCTCGGTCGCGGCGAGGATGCGCTCGGGGGTCAGGGTCTCGGGGGCCATGGCTATGAAGTTACCCGGCGCTGATCAGCGCTCGCTGTCGAGGTGTGCCATCTGGGACGCCGGGTAACGGTCGCCGGCCGCGGCGTCGGCGGGCACGGCCTCCTCGATGGCGGCGAGGTCGGCGGCGTCCAGGGTGACGTCGAGCGAGCCCAGGGCCTCGGTGAGGCGCTCGCGGGTGCGGGCGCCGATCAGCGGCACGATGTCCTCGCCGCGCGCGGTCACCCACGCGATCGCGATCTGCGCGACGCTCGCGCCCTTCTGCTCGGCGATCTTGCGGAGCCGGTCGACGAGGTCCAGGTTGTGCTGGAGGTTCTCGCCCTGGAAGCGCGGGCTGAAGGCACGGAAGTCGCCCGCGCCGAGCTCGCGGTCGCGCGTGAAGTGGCCGGAGATCAGGCCGCGCGAGAGCACGCCGTACGCGGTGATGCCGATGCCCAGCTCGCGGGTGGCGGTCAGGATCGAGTCCTCGATGCCGCGCGAGATGAGCGAGTACTCGATCTGGAGGTCCGAGATCGAGGCCGTCGCCGCCGCCCGGCGGATGGTGTCCGCGCCGACCTCGGACAGGCCGATGTGGCGTACGTAGCCCTGCTCGACGAGCTCGGCGATGGCGCCGACCGTCTCCTCGATCGGCACCTCGGGGTCGAGGCGGGCGGGCCGGTAGATGTCGATGTGGTCGACGCCGAGGCGCTGCAGCGAGTACGCGGCGAAGTTCTTCACGGCCTCGGGGCGGGCGTCATAGCTGTTCCACGCGCCGTCCGGGCCGCGCAGGGCGCCGAACTTCACGCTGGTCAGCGCGTTCTCGCGGGCCGCGGCGGGGGCGGTGCGCAGGGCCTCGCCGAGCAGCATCTCGTTGTGGCCCATCGCGTAGAAGTCGCCGGTGTCGAGGAGCGTGACCCCGGCGTCGAGCGCGGCGTGCACCGTGGCGATGGACTCGGCGCGGTCGGCCTCGCCGTACAGCGCGGACATCCCCATGCAGCCGAGGCCGAGGGCGGCGGTGCGGGGGCCGGTGGTGCCGAGGGTGCGGGTGGGGAGGGCGGTGGTCATCAGTGGCTCCTTCGAGTGGATGACTCCAGCATCACATGACAACTGACAGATTTCAATATCTGTCAGTTGTCATGTGGCAGTGGTGGCTCTCACGCGATCCGCCGCGGCAGCCGCAGGCTCAGCCCCACCGTCAGTGCCACCGTCGCGAGCTGGACCAGCAGGGTCAGCACCAGGGCGTCGCGCGTGCCCATGCTCGGGGCCAGGGAGAGGAAGAGCGAGCCCAGCGTGGCCACGCCCAGGGCGAGCGCCGCCTGCTGTGTCGTCGTCATCACGCCGCCGCCGACACCCGCCCTCGCCGCGGGAACCTCCGAGAGGATGATCCGGAAGATGATCGGGAGCTGGAGGGCCTGGCCCGCCCCGGCGAGCACCGCGCCCGGCAGCATCTCCAGGATCCCGAGGTCGGGCCAGGCGCGCCACGCGGCGAGCGCGATCAGCGCCACCCCGGCCGCCTGCAGCAGTCCGCCCACCGTGACGACCCGCGCGCCCCAGCGGGCCACCAGGCGCGGCCCCGCGAGCGAGGTCACGAAGAAGACCGCCGCCATCGGCGCGATCGTCAGCCCGGCCTCCGTCGCGCCGAGGCCCTCGCCGCGCTGGAGCGCCACCGCGATCACGAACATGAAGCCGCTGAAGCCGACGGAGAAGGGCACGACCATCACCAACCCGCGTCGCAGCGACGCCAGTTGGAGAAGCGACGGCGGTACGAGAGGGGTGCGGCCCGCACGGTCGGCCGCGCGCTCCACCGCGTAGAAGGCGTACGCGAGGAACGGGAACGCCGCGAGGCACGCCCAGGTCCACAGCGGCCAGCCCGCCGCCCGGCCCTCGGTCAGCGGGGCGAGCAGTGCGATCAGGGCGGCCGCGAGCAGCACGGTGCCGGGCACGTCGACGGGTTCGGGGTGCGGCGAGCGGGTCTCCGGGACCGTACGGGCGGTGAGCACCAGGGCCAGGACGACCACCGGCACGTTCACCAGGAACACCGAGCGCCAGCCCGTGCCGAGCAGGTCGGCCGAGACGAGCAGGCCGCCGAGCACCTGGCCCGCGACCATCGAAAGCCCGGCCGTGGCACCGTACTTGCTCATGGCGCGCGCCCGGTGCGGGCCGCTCGTCGTGGCCTGGATCGTGGCGAGGACCTGCGGCAGCATCAGCGCGGACGCGGCGCCCTGCGCGATCCGGGCGGCGACCAGGGCCCACGCCGTCGGCGCCAGTCCGCAGGCCAGCGAGGTCAGTCCGAAGGCGGCCGTGCCGAGGACGAACAGGCGGCGGCGCCCGAGGAGGTCGCCGAGCCTGCCACCGAGGACGAGCAGGACCGCGTACGTGATCCCGTAGCCGGCCACGACGAGTTCGAGGACGGGTTCGCTCGCGTGCAGATCGCGGCCGATGGTGGGCAGGGCGACGTTGACGATGAAGAAGTCGATCAGAGGCAGGGCCGCGCCGAGCAGCACGGTGAGCAGGCCGAGGCCGCCGAGTGCCGGCGGGGTCCGGTCGCCGGTGTGCGCCGGCCGGCTCTGGGTGTGGGTCGTCATGCCGTCGAGCGTCCGCCGGTTCCGAGACGGGTACCAGAGTGTTCTTATCCTGGTAGCAGCGCCACCTGGAAACAGGCTCCGGGCGGGTCCATCCTGGGTGAATGGCCACGATGACACGGGGTGTACCGGATGTGCGGGACAGTGCTCCGGCCGGCATCCGACGGGACAGCGGTTCGGCTGACATCAGGCGGCACGAGCTGGGGGCCTTCCTGCGCAGCAGGCGCGAGCGGATCACGCCCGAGGAAGTGGGGCTTCCGCGCGGCCGGCGCCGCCGCACCCCCGGTCTGCGCCGTGAGGAGGTCGCGCAGCTCTCGGCGGTCGGTGTCACCTGGTACACGTGGCTGGAGCAGGCCCGCGACATCCAGGTCTCCGCGCAGGTCCTCGACGCGCTCGCCCGGACGCTGCGGCTCGACGGGAGCGAACGCGCCCACCTGTTCGGCCTGGCCGGGGCGATCGACCCGACCCCGGCGGCGAGCTGCACCACGCTCACGCCCGAACTGCGCCGGATGATGGTCCAGTTGGAACCGTTCCCGGCCTGTGTGCAGAACAGCCGCTACGACATCCTTGCCTACAACCGCACCTACGGGACGCTCTTCTGCGACCTGGACGCCGTTCCCGTCGAGGACCGCAACTGCATGCTGCTGGCGTTCACGAACGAACAGTGGCGCTCCTCGATCGTGTACCTGGACGAGGTGCTGCCCATGATGACCGCCAAGTTCCGCGCGACGATGGCGGACCATCTCGGCGAGCCCGCCTGGAAGTTGATCCTCAAGCGGCTGACTGCGGAGTCCGCCGAGTTCCGCGAGATGTGGGACCGGTACGAGGTGGCGCGGGCGGTGCCCAGCAAGGTGAAGCACTTCCGCAACGCGCAGGTCGGTCCGGTCTCCGTCGTGCACACGGACCTGTGGCTGGGCCGGGACTGCGGGGCGCGCCTGGTGACGTACACCCCGGCGGACGACGCGACCCGCGAACGCCTCGACCGGCTCCAGGAGTTGGCGCTCGGCCACGTCTCATGAGTGCCTCATGACCCGGCGGCCGCCCGGCTGATCGCCGCGTCCTCGGGCTCCTCGAGCCGCTCGGCGGTCCGCCGCGCCGTCTCCCGTGCCCAGTGGCCGCTGGTCAGCGCGCCGAGTACCAGGACCGCGAGACCGCACCCGGCGATGATCCACCAGCAGGTCCGGCTGGCGCCGACGAAGGCCTTCGCGTACGAGGATCCCGCGACGCCGGAGGCGAGCACCGCGCCGATCACCGCGACGCCGAGGGTCTGGCCGATCTGGCGGCTGGTGGAGGCGACCGCCGCGGCGACGCCCGCCTGGGCGCGGGGCATTCCGGAGACGGCCGTGTTGGTGATCGGGGCGTTCACGAAGCCGAAGCCGATGCCGAACAGGACGTAGCCGATGAAGAGCGTCGTGTTCGAGGTCTCCGCGTCGAACGCGGCGAAGAGGACGCCGCTCGCCGTCATCATCACGCCCGCGACGAGCAGGGGAAGCCGCGGGCCGCGGTTGCCGACCAGGCGGCCGGAGAGCGGGGCGCACACCAGCGTCATCGCCGCCATCGGCAGCATCCACAGGCCCGCGTGCAGCGCGTCCAAACCGCGTACGTCCTGGAGGTACAGCGTCGACAGGAAGAGGAAGCCGCCGAGCGCCGCGAAGCCGCAGATCGCGATCACGGTGGCGCCGCTGAACGGCGCCGAACGGAAGAACCGCAGGTCGATGAGGGGTTCCTCGCGGCGCGGCTCGTAGAGCAGGAGGCCGATGAGCGAGGCGAGGGCGACCGCCGCGAAGATCAGGATCCGCACGGACGTCCAGCCCGCGTTGGGCGCCTCGATGATCGCGTACGTGAGGGAGCCGAGCAGCGCGATGATCAGGAGCTGGCCGACCGGGTCGGGGCGGCGGGCCTTCGGGGCGCGGGACTCGGGGACGTAGCGGATGGTGAGCAGCAGCGCCGCGAGGCCGACCGGCAGGTTGATCCAGAAGATGGACCGCCAGCCGATCGAGTCCACGAGCACCCCGCCGACCAGCGGGCCCGCCGCCATCGAGATGCCGACGACGCCGCCCCACACGCCGATGGCACGGGCCCGCTCGCGCGGATCCGTGAACGTGTTCGTGATGATCGACATCGCGACCGGGTTGAGCATCGAGCCGCCGACGGCCTGCAACATCCGGAACGCGACCAGCGACTCCAGGTTCGGCGCGAGGGAGCAGGCCACGGACGCCGCCGTGAAGATGACGAGGCCGACCTTGAAGACCTTCTGCCGCCCGATCCGGTCCGCCGTCGAACCGGCCAGCATCAGCAGCGCGGCCAGCACCAGCGTGTAGGCGTCGATCGTCCACTGCATGCCCGAGAGCGTGGCGTCGAAGTCCTTCGCCATGGAGGGGAGGGCGACGTTCAGGACGGTGTTGTCGAGGCTGACGATCAGCAGGCTCATGCAGCAGATCGCCAGGATGAGCATCCGCCTGCGGTGGGTCAGGTTTTGTCGTGCATCGGGCATGTTTTCGACAGTAGCGGGATCCGCTGTGCGACGAGCAGGCGAGGTGGGCCCAGAAGACCGGGGCCCCGCCCCGGACCCCGCGCCTCAATCGCCGGCGGGGCTGGAAATACCAACCGTCGGCGAGCCTTGATCTATCAAGCCCCTGCGGCGATTGAGCAGCGGGGTCCGGGGCGGAGCCCCGAGGCGTGGGAGTGGTCGGCCGGAAGGGAATCACGACCGTGCAGCGCCAACGGCGCCGCCGCACCCCCGGCCTGCGCCGCGAGGAGGTCGTACACGTGGCTGGAACAGGGCCGCGCGATCAACGTCTCGCCCGGCGTCCTCGACGCGATCGCCCGCGCCCTCCAGATGGACCCGACCGAGCGCTCCCACGCCTTCGCGCTCGCGGGCACCACCGACCCGCACGCGGAGACCGTCTGCCCGGCCGTCACGCCGACGAGGCTGCGCCTCATGGAGAGCCTGGCGCCCTACCCGGCGGCCCTGCAGAACGCCCGCTACGACGTGCTGGCCTCCAACCGCCCCTACGCCGACGTCTTCGGCGACCCCGCCGAACTCGTTCCCGACGAGCGCAACTGCATGTGGCTGCTCGCCATGAGCGACCGGTGGCGCGAGCAGCTCCTCGACCGTGACGAGATGCTGCGCGACCTGGCCGCCAAGTACCGCACGTCGATGGCCGAGCACGTCGCCGAACCCGCCTGGAAGGCGCGGGTGGCCCGCCTCCTGGAGGTGTCGGCGGAGTTCCGCGTGATCTGGGAGCGGCACGAGGTCGCGCCGATGGTGCCGCACGTGAAGCGATACCAGAACCCCGAGGTGGGCCTGTTGCGCCTGGAGCACCGCAACCTGTGGCTCTCGCCGGAGAGCAGCGCGTACCGCCTGGTCGCGTACGTTCCCGCTGACGAGGAGACCGGTGGGCGCCTGGCGGAACTGGCGGCTCTGACGGCCGTGACGGGCTGAGCGGGGAGTGAGGGACAATGGATGCTTGCCCCCACCCCGTCGTCCGTCCCGGAGAGCCCTGCGATGTCCGCTCTGAACATTGGCCCCCACCACGTGCAGCCGCCGGTGGTCCTCGCCCCCATGGCAGGGATCACGAACGCGCCGTTCCGCACACTGTGCAGGGAGTTCAGCGGTGGCAAGGGCCTCTTCGTCAGCGAGATGATCACGACGCGGGCGCTGGTCGAGCGCAACGAGAAGACCATGCAGCTCATTCACTTCGACGAGAGTGAGAAGCCGAGGTCCATCCAGCTCTACGGGGTCGACCCGGCCACCGTCGGCAAGGCCGTCCGCATGATCGCGGAGGAGGACCTCGCCGACCACATCGACCTGAACTTCGGCTGCCCGGTCCCGAAGGTGACCCGCAAGGGCGGCGGCTCGGCGCTCCCGTACAAGCGCCCGCTGCTGCGCGCGATCCTCAGGGAAGCGGTGGCGGGCGCCGGTGACCTGCCGGTCACGATGAAGATGCGCAAGGGCATCGACGACGACCACATCACGTTCCTCGACGCGGGCCGGATCGCGGTCGAGGAGGGCGTCACGGCGATCGCGCTGCACGGTCGTACGGCGGCCGAGCACTACGGCGGCACGGCGGACTGGGACGCGATCGCGCGCCTGAAGGAGCACGTCCCGGAGATCCCCGTGCTCGGCAACGGCGACATCTGGTCGGCGGACGACGCGCTGCGCATGGTCCGCGAGACCGGGGTCGACGGGGTCGTGGTGGGGCGCGGCTGCCTCGGCCGCCCGTGGCTGTTCGCGGACCTGGTGGCAGCGTTCGAGGGCCGCGAGGAGCGGGTCCGGCCGACGCTGCGGGTCGTCTCCGACGCGATGGTGCGGCATGCCGCGCTGCTCGGTGAGTGGATCGGCGACGAGGCGCGCGGCGTCATCGACTTCCGCAAGCACGTGGCCTGGTACCTGAAGGGCTTCGCGGTCGGGGGTGAGCTGCGCAAGCGGCTCGCCACCACGTCGTCACTGGAGGAACTCCGGTACGGGCTCGATGAGTTGGACCTCGACCAGGGGTGGCCCGCGGGCGCCGACGGCCCGCGTGGCCGCACGTCGGGCAACGGCCGGGTGGTCCTGCCGGACGGCTGGCTGAAGGACCCGTACGACTGCGCGGGCCTCTCCGAGGACGCGGAACTGGACACGTCCGGCGGCTGACGACGACCGTGTCAGGCGCCGCCGGCACCGCCTGGACGCGCCGCCTCTTCCTCGCACAGCCGTGCCAGCCGGGCCGGCATCGTCCGGTGCCGCAGCTGGATCAGCACCTCGATGCCCGCGTTGTGCAGCGTGCCGCCGTCGGCGAGGACCTCCCACACCGCCGTCGGGCTCGCCTTGATCAAGCGGTGACGCCGTGCCGTCACAGCGTCCTGCGTTCGGTTCGACGGTGCGCAGGTCGGGTGTCCAGCCGCGCGCCGGACAAACAAGATCCCCACCGGGCCGGCGTCCGCATGCTGGAACGGGGGCGTCCGGGAGTTGTTTTCTTCGGCGTGATTCTCGCCACCTCTGATCGGGGTTGCGCTCAAACGAGCGCTTGAAGCTCGTCTGCACTTCTCCAAGCCCTGGCACTCAGTGCCACCGCTCGATCATTTATGATCTGAACGCACAAACGAGCATGACGCGCTCATCTGAGCGATTAGCGGGGTCTACGGGGGTAGTGCCTTCAAGTAGTGAAGATAGCGGTGGGGGTGCCCACTCCCGTCCAGCGATTTCGATCTCCTGGCGGACGGGTGGTTACGCCCGTATGACAGCTGAGTGGACGTACCCATGAGCCTTGGATCTGGGTATGTTCCTCGCCGTCAGGGCAGCCACCCGAGCCTCGAGGAGTCGAGACCCGTGTCGGAAAACAAAGATCCTCAGGTAGCGAAGTTCGTTTACGACTTCACCGAGGGGAACAAGAACCTCAAGGACCTCCTCGGCGGCAAGGGTGCGAACCTCGCCGAGATGACCAACCTGGGCCTTCCCGTTCCTCCGGGCTTCACGATCACCACCGAGGCCTGCAAGGTCTACCTCGACAGCGGCGAGGAGCCGGTGGCACTCCGTGACGAGGTCTCCCAGCACCTCGACGCGCTCGAGAAGAAGATGGAGAAGAAGCTCGGCCAGCCCGACAACCCCCTTCTGGTGTCGGTCCGTTCGGGCGCGAAGTTCTCCATGCCCGGCATGATGGACACCGTCCTCAACATTGGGCTCTCCGACAAGTCGGTGCAGGGTCTCGCCAAGCAGGCCGGCGACGACCGCTTCGCCTGGGACTCGTACCGCCGCCTCATCCAGATGTTCGGCAAGACCGTCCTGGACGTCGACGGCGAGCTCTTCGAGGACGCGCTCGAGAAGGCCAAGGAGGCGAAGAAGGTCGCGGTCGACACCGACCTGGACGCCGCCGACCTCAAGAAGCTCGTCACGCGCTTCAAGAAGATCGTCAAGACCGAGGCAGGGCGCGACTTCCCGCAGGACCCGCGGGAGCAGATGGACCTGGCCATAAACGCCGTGTTCGAGTCGTGGAACACCGACCGCGCCAAGCTGTACCGCCGCCAGGAGCGCATCCCCGGCGACCTCGGCACGGCCGTCAACGTGTGCTCGATGGTCTTCGGCAACCTCGGCCCCGACTCCGGCACGGGCGTCGCCTTCACCCGGGACCCGGCCTCCGGCCACCAGGGCGTCTACGGCGACTACCTGCAGAACGCCCAGGGCGAGGACGTCGTCGCGGGTATCCGCAACACCGTGGCGCTCGCCGAGCTGGAGCAGATCGACAAGAAGTCGTACGACCAGCTCATGCAGATCATGGAGACCCTGGAGAACCACTACAAGGATCTCTGCGACATCGAATTCACCATCGAGCGCGGCCAGTTGTGGATGCTCCAGACCCGCGTCGGTAAGCGCACCGCCGGTGCCGCCTTCCGGATCGCGACGCAGCTCGTCGACCAGGGTCTGATCGACGAGGCCGAGGCCCTCCAGCGGGTCAGCGGCGCGCAGCTCGCCCAGCTGATGTTCCCGCGCTTCGACGACGAGGCGAAGGTCGACCTGCTCGGCCGCGGCATCGCCGCCTCTCCGGGCGCGGCGGTCGGCAAGGCGGTCTTCGACTCGTACACCGCCATCAAGTGGTCGCGCTCCGGCGAGAAGGTCATCCTGATCCGCCGCGAGACCAACCCCGACGACCTCGACGGCATGATCGCCTGCGAGGGCATCCTGACCTCGCGCGGCGGCAAGACCTCGCACGCCGCCGTTGTCGCGCGCGGCATGGGCAAGACCTGTGTCTGCGGCGCCGAGGACCTCGAAGTCGACACCAAGCGCCGCCGGATGACCATCGGCGAGACCGTCGTCGAGGAGGGCGACGTCGTCTCCATCGACGGCTCCACCGGCAAGGTCTACCTCGGCGAGGTGCCCGTCGTGCCGTCCCCGGTCGTCGAGTACTTCGAGGGCCGGATGCACGCCGGCGCCGACGACGCCGACGAACTCGTGGGCGCCGTGCACCGGATCATGGCCTACGCGGACCGAGTACGCCGCCTGCGCGTACGCGCCAACGCCGACAACGCGGAAGACGCGCTGCGCGCCCGCCGCTTCGGCGCGCAGGGCATCGGCCTGTGCCGCACCGAGCACATGTTCCTCGGCGACCGGCGCGAGCTGGTCGAGAAGCTGATCCTGGCCGACACGGACAGCGAGCGCGAGGAGTCCTTGAAGCAGCTCCTGCCGCTCCAGAAGCAGGACTTCGTCGAGCTGTTCGAGGCGATGGACGGCCTCCCGGTCACCGTCCGCCTGCTCGACCCGCCGCTGCACGAGTTCCTCCCGGACATCACCGAGCTGTCGGTGCGTGTCGCGCTCGCCGAGTCCCGCAAGGACAACAACGAGAACGACCTGCGCCTCCTCCAGGCCGTGCACCGGCTGCACGAGCAGAACCCGATGCTGGGCCTGCGCGGCGTACGCCTGGGGCTCGTCATCCCCGGCCTGTTCACCATGCAGGTCCGCGCCATCGCCGAGGCCGCCGCGGAGCGCAAGAACGCCAAGGGCGACCCGCGCGCCGAGATCATGATCCCGCTCGTCGGCACCGTCCAGGAGCTGGAGATCGTCCGCGAGGAGGCCGACCAGGTCATCGCGGAGGTCGAGGCCACCACCGGCGTCAAGCTGAAGCTCGCCATCGGCACCATGATCGAGCTGCCCCGCGCCGCCCTCACGGCCGGGCAGATCGCCGAGGCGGCCCAGTTCTTCTCCTTCGGCACCAACGACCTCACGCAGACGGTCTGGGGCTTCTCCCGCGACGACGTGGAGGCCTCGTTCTTCACCGCGTACCTGGAGAAGGGCATCTTCGGGGTGTCGCCGTTCGAGACGATCGACAGGGACGGCGTCGGCTCACTCGTGAAGTCCGCCGTCGAGGCGGGCCGTGCCACGCGGCCCGACCTCAAGCTCGGCGTCTGCGGCGAGCACGGCGGCGACCCGGAGTCGGTCCACTTCTTCCACGAGGTCGGACTCGACTACGTCTCCTGCTCCCCGTTCCGCATCCCGGTCGCCCGCCTGGAGGCGGGCCGCGCGGCGTCCACTTCGGCGGGCAGCGACCACCGCTGACCGGCGGTTGAACTCCGGGGCCGTCGCGAGTCCCCGACCCTCACCGATTCGCGACGGCTCCGGTATCCACGTAGCGACGTCTACGTATCCAGGAAAGGGCGGCACCCCTGTGCGGGGGGTGCCGCCCTTTTCCGCGCGTGCGTACCCTTCGGTAACTCCCACATCCCCACATCCCCCACAGACGACGTCCCCCCCCCCCGAAGGAGAGCCGACCCATGAGCGGCTGGAGCGCGACCGACATTCCCGACCAGCACGGCCGTACGGCGGTGGTCACCGGGGCCAACACCGGCATCGGCTACGTCACCGCACACGAACTGGCCCGCGCGGGCGCCCACGTGGTCCTGGCCTGCCGCAGCGAGTCGCGCGGCACCGCGGCCCTGGAGCGCCTGACGTCCGAAGTCCCGGGAGCCCAGGCCGAGTTCGCGCCGCTCGACCTCGGTGATCTCGCCTCGGTGCGGGCCTTCGCCGAGGCCCGCCAGGACGGCCCGCTCGACCTCCTGGTCAACAACGCGGGCGTGATGGCCCTCCCGTACGGCCGCACCGTCGACGGCTTCGAGACCCAGTTCGGCGTGAACCACCTGGGGCACTTCGCGCTCACCGGGCTGCTGCTGCCGGCGCTGCTCGCGGCGCCCGCGCCCCGCGTCGTCTCCGTCTCCAGCGCGCTGCACGCCCTGGCCAACATCGACATCGCCGACCTCAACAGCGAGAGGCAGTACAGGCGTTGGGTCGCCTACGGGCGGTCGAAGACGGCCAACCTGCTGTTCGTGCACGAGCTGGCGCGGCGGGCGCGGGCGGCGGGTTCGAGCTTGGTGGCGGCCGCCGCGCATCCCGGCTACGCGGCCACGGAGCTACAGGCGCGCAGCGCCCGGATGGAGGGCCGCAAGGGCATGGAGCGGTTCTACGCGGTCGGCAACCGGTTCGTCGGGCAGCCCGCCGCGGCCGGGGCACTGCCGACGCTGCGCGCGGCCACGGCCCCGGATGTGCGCCCCGACGACTTCTACGGCCCGCGCGTGGCGATGTGGCGCGGCGCCCCCGTCACGTCCTGGCGGGCGTCGTGGACGGTCAACGACGCGGCGGGGGAGCGGCTGTGGGCCGCGTCGGAGCAGCTGACGGGCGTGGACTTCAAGGTGCTCGACCGGTGACGGCGACCGGTCGGCAGGGCCGATGAAGACGGCGGACCGGCGCCCCCTCCAGCAGGGGCGCGGGTCCGCCGTCGGCCATCGGTGGTGCGGGCCTCAGCTGTTGGCGTCGGCCTTGCGGCGGCGCACCACGTAGACCGCACCGGCGCCGAGCACGACGGCGGCGCCACCCGCGAGGCCGATCGTCGGCAGGGCGGAGGAGGAGCCGGTGGTGGCGAGGGAGCCGTCCGTGTCGGCGGAACCGTTGCCCGAGCCGGAGTTCGCCACCGGGGAGGCGCTGCCCTGTGGCTTGGGCTTGTTGCCCTTGTCGGCGGGGGTGCCGGAGTTGCCGGCGCCGACCGGGTTGATCGTGAAGTAGTAGTCGGCGAGTTCGCTGCCGCCGCAGGACTCGTCCTGGTTGAAGTAGTCACCGGCGACGAAGCTGACGCCCTGGCCGGCCGGGGCCGAGCGGTCGATCGACAGACGCAGCGGCAGGTCGACGTGTGCGCCCGCCTTCACGTTGGTGAACTCGCCCGCGTACTCGCCCTCCTCGACGGACTTCCACTTGCCGTCCTGCTTGGACCTGAGGTGCAGCTTGCTGCTGATGTCCTTCTCGCCGGACTTGTCGGCCGCGAGCACCATCACGAAGGGCAGCACCTCGTCGAGGGTCTTCGTGGTGGTGTTGGTCAGGCGCAGCTTGAAGTCGACCGAGGAGCCGGCGGCGACCTTGGAGGGCAGGCCGGAGAGGGCGGCCTTGAGGTCGGTGCCCTCAGTGCACTGCGGGTCCGTCGGCTCGTCGGGGTCGGGCGTCTCGTCCTTCGCGTCGGCGAGGGCCTTCTCGGCGGCCTTCTTCGTGGCGAGCGCGGCGTCGATGTCCTGGTCGACCTTGTAGACCTTCTTCGCGATTCCGACGCGGTGGTCGTCGAGGGCGGTCTGCGTCTCCTTGGCCTTGGCGTCGGCCGCCGTCTTCGCGGCGTCCGCGGCCGTGGCGGCGGTCTCGGCCTCGTCCAGCTTCTGCTGGGCCGCGGCCTTCTCCTCGTCGGTGGTGGCGGCGTCCAGCACCTTCTGCGCGTCGGCGACGGCCTGGTCGGCGGAGGTCTTGTCGGCGCCGGCCTTCTTGGCGGCCTCCGCCGCGGCCACGGCGGTGACGCGCAGCGGGAACGTCGGCTCGCTGGTGGCCTCGAGCTCGTCGACCAGTGCCTTCTTGGCGGCCACGGCGTCGTCGTACGCCTTCTGCGCGTCCTTCACGGCCTGCTCGAGCTCGGCTATGGAGGACTGCTCCTGGCTCTGCACGGTGGACGTGGTCCCGGCGTACGCCGGAGAGACGGACAGCAGCGCCACCGGAGCGGTCACGGCGGCGACTGCGGCTGTCGCGAGAATCTGACGGATCTGCACGGGACGCCCTCTGTTCGGATCGGAGTAAGGCGCGTGTAAGCGCTGAGGTGCCGAGATCCTAAGGCGGTTCGAGGGCGCCCGTGCGTGGCTTTCTGTCCGGGTGTGAGCGGTGTTCTGCGCTTACTGGAGATGAAATACGGACGGATTGTGAAAGTTGCTCTCTATCCCTGTGTTTTCTCTGTGACTGATGTCACTGCCGGTCTCAACGTGCCGCGTACGTCCTGACGGCGACCCCGTCGTCGTCCAGGCAGCGCCCGGTCTCCAGGTCGAACCGCTGCTTCAGCAGGGGCGAGGCCACGAACGGCCGGCCCTCCGCCGAGCCCAGCAGCCCGCGCGAGAGCACGGACGCCCCCGTGAACGGGTCGGTGTTGTCGATCGCGTACACGCGGCCCGTGCGGTCCATGAAGACCGCGGCCTGCCGGCCGTCGGGCAGCAGGACGGCGACACCGCGGCCCGCGCTCAGGCGGGACGGTTCGCACACGGACAACAGCTCGCCGTCCACGTCGAGTTGTACGAGGGTGGTCACTTCAGGGGCGATGGTCATCGGACAGCCAGTCCTTCCATGGAGGCCAGGGGAATCAGCGGCAGCTCGGGCTTGATCTGGTCGCGCTCGGGCATGAAGCGGACCGTCGGGTCCGGGGTGTCGGGGGCGTTGACGAAGGAGACGAAGCGGGACAGGCGTTCGGGGTCGTTGATGGTCTCGGACCACTCGTCGCGGTAGTGCGCGACGTGCTCACGCATCAGCGCCTCCAGCTCGTCGCAGATGCCGAGCGAGTCGTGCACGACGACGTCCCGTACGTGGTCGAGGCCGCCGTCGATCCGGTCCAGCCAGACCGAGGTGCGCTCCAGGCGGTCGGCGGTGCGGATGTAGAACATCAGGAACCGGTCGATGAGCCGGACCAGCTCCGCGTCGCTCAAGTCCTGGGCCAGCAGGTCGGCGTGACGTGGTGTCATGCCGCCGTTGCCGCCCACGTACAGGTTCCAGCCGTTGGCGGTGGCGATGACGCCGAAGTCCTTCGACTGGGCCTCCGCGCACTCCCGGGCGCACCCGGAGACGGCCGACTTCAGCTTGTGCGGCGAGCGCAGGCCCCGGTAGCGCAGCTCCAGGTCGATGGCCATCCGGACCGAGTCCTGCACCCCGTAACGGCACCAGGTCTGCCCGACGCACGACTTCACGGTGCGCAGCGACTTGCCGTACGCGTGCCCGGACTCGAAGCCCGCGTCCACCAACCGGGCCCAGATCGTCGGCAGTTGGTCGACCCGCGCGCCGAACAGGTCGATGCGCTGGCCGCCCGTGATCTTCGTGTAGAGGCCGAAGTCCCGCGCCACCTCGCCGATCACGATCAGCTTCTCGGGCGTGATCTCGCCGCCGGGGATCCGGGGCACGACCGAGTACGAGCCGTTCTTCTGGAGGTTGGCGAGGAAGTGGTCGTTGGTGTCCTGGAGCGCGGCCTGCTCACCTTCCAGGACGTAGCCGTCGGCGCCGATCGACGGGGCGAGCGAGGCGATGATGGAGCCCACCGTCGGCTTGCAGATCTCGCAGCCCTCGCCGCCGCGCGCGCCCTCCCGGCCGTGCTCGTCGAGGAGCTGCGCGTACGTCGTGATCCGCTTGACGCGCACGATCTCGTACAGCTCCGAGCGCGTGTGCTTGAAGCAGCCGCACAGCCCGTCGTCGCCGGACTTCGGCAGCAGCTGGCCGATGAGCTTGACGCAACTCCCGCAGCCGGTACCGGCCTTGGTGCCCTTCTTCACCTCGGGCAGCGACGTGTGCTCGCAGATCGCGCCCTTGGTGACGTTGTGGCAGGAGCAGATGACGGCGTCGTCGGGCAGCGCCTCCGGGCCGAGCTGGGCGGGCGCGCCCGCACCGGCCGGCAGGACCAGCTGCTCGGGAGCGATCGGCGGCACGGTCCCGGTGAGCGCGCGCAGCGTCCCGTACGCCTCCGCGTCGCCGACGAGGATGCCGCCGAGCAGCTCGCCCTCGCCGCCGATCACGAGCTTCTTGTACGTGCCCGAGCGCGAGTCCGAGTAGACGACGTCGAGGCAGCCGTCGGTGGCGCCGTGCGCGTCGCCGAACGAGGCGACGTCGACGCCGAGGAGCTTGAGCTTGGTGGACAGGTCGGCGCCGATGAAGGACGCGCCCTTCGACGCATCGGCAATGGTCTCGGCGACCGTGAGCGCCATCTCGTAACCGGGGGCCACCAGCCCGTACACCCGGCCGTCCGAGGCCTGCGCGCACTCGCCGATCGCGAATACGTCCGGGTCGCTGGTGCGGCACCGCTCGTCGACGGTGATGCCGCCGCGCTCGCCGACCGTGAGGCCCATGTCGCGGGCGAGCTGGTCGCGGGGGCGGACACCGGCGGAGAAGACGACGAGGTCGGTGGCGAGTTCGCTGCCGTCCGACAGCAACATGGCGCGCACCGCTCCGGAGTCGCCGTCCGCGACGACCTCCTGGGTGCCGACGCCCGTGTGCACGTCGAGCCCCATGTCGGAGATGGTCCGCAGCAGGGCCGCGCCGCCCCCCTCGTCGACCTGCACCGGCATGAGGCGCGGCGCGAACTCGACGATGTGGGTGGCGAGTCCGAGCCCTTGGAGCGCGCCCGCGGCCTCAAGCCCGAGCAGCCCGCCGCCGACGACGGCGCCGACCGTCGCGTTGTTCTTGGCGTACTCCTCGATCGCGTACAGGTCCTCGATCGTCCGGTACACGAAGCAGCCGGTCGCGTCCTTGCCGGGCACCGGCGGGACGAACGGGTACGAGCCGGTGGCCAGCACCAGCGTGTCGTAGGGGACCTTGAGTCCGGAGCGTGTGTGCACGACGCGGGACTCGCGGTCGACGACCACGGCGGGATTGCCGACGTACAGCTCGATGCCGTGCTTCTCGATGAACTCCGGGTCCGTCATGGAGAGTTCCTCGGGGGTGGTGCCCGAGAAGTACGAGGTGAGGTGCACGCGGTCGTAGGCGGGACGCGGCTCCTCGCACAGGACGACCACACGGTGCGTCCCGGTCAGCCCGCGCTCGGCGGCGGCTTCGAGGAAACGCTGCCCGACCATGCCGTGGCCGACGAGTACGAGGGTGGGCATTGAGGTCGCCATGGTCGCCATGTCAGAGGCCTCCGTCGTGGGTGAGCAGGTGCAGCAGAGGCGCGCCGACAGCGTCGTCGGCGGGCAGTGATTCGTCGGACTCCCAGGCGTGCGCGAGGGCGCCGACCGTGGCCAGTTCCCCGACCAGCACCCCGCCGACCAGGCGGTCGCCGCGTACGACGACCTTCCGGTACGTGCCGCGGGTGGCATCGGCGAGCTGTACGACGTCGTCGCCGGGCAGCGCCTCGGTCTCGCCGAACGCGGCGAGGTCCAGCGGCCCGGCCTCGTGCGGGAGGGTGAGCCGGGTGAGTGTGCGGGTGCCGGTGTACGCGGCGCCTGTCGTGCCGGTGAGTACGTCGGCGAGCGCGTCGGCCTGTTCCAGGGCGGGTGTCGCGAGGCCGTAGACGGTGCCGGCGTGCTGGGCGCAGTCGCCGACCGCGCGGATGTGCGGGTCGCTGGTGCGCAGCGTGTCGTCGACGACGATCCCCTTGCGGACGTCGAGCCCGGCGGCCTGCGCGAGACCGGCGCGCGGGCGGACGCCGCAGGCGAGGACGGTGACGTCGGTGCCCAGTACGTACCCGTCGTGCAGTTCGACGCGGCGTACGTGTCCTTCGACGACGCCGACGCCGCGCACCCGGCACTCGGTGTGGATCTCCACGCCGAGGGAGGTGAGGTGGCGGCGGACGAGTTCGGAGGAGCGCGGGTCGAGCTGGCGCTCCATGAGCCGCTCGGACTGCTGGGTGAGGACGACCTGCGCGCCGCGCCGGGCGAGCGCGCGGGCCGCCGAGACGCCGAGGAGGCCGCCGCCGATGACGACGGCGCGAGTGCCTTCCGCTTTGTGGGAGACGGCCTCGGTCAGCGCCAGGCAGTCGTCCATCGTGCGGAACGCGTGGACGCCACCGGGCAGTTCGGTGGCGCCCGGCGCGAACAGGCCGCGCAGTGGCGGCAGTACGGGGTTCGAGCCGGTCGCGAGGACGAGGGTGTCGTAGCCGAGCTCGTCCCCGTTCTCGCACTGCACGAGCCGCCGCTCGCGGTCGATCCGGACGGCGCGGGTGCGCAGGTGCGGGCCGGTGGCGCGGGGCAGCTCGATGACCTCAGGGGGGTACGTCCCGGCCAGCACCTCGGCGAGCAGCACGCGGTTGTACGGGGCGTGCGTCTCCTCGCCGATCAGCGTGGCACGCTCGCCCAGGCGGTGGGCGACGCGGGTGCCGGCGAGGCCGGTACCGATGACGACGACGCGGCCGGGGCCGGGGCCGGTCGTGGCGTCGTCGTGCTCGTACGGTGCGGTCATGCATCGCAGACTGCGGGGCGGGTGTTTCCCGGTGGCGTCCCGATGATTTCCCGTGAGGAACGGTGGGCTCAGCGTGCGCGGTGGGCCGGTGTGAGGGGCGGGTGGGTGTCCGGTGAATCCGGGCGAGGCCTCCCGGAGGAGGTGTGGGCTCGGAAAAGTGTCGCAGTTATACGTAACACTGCGACATTTTTCTGGGGGAGGGTAGTGCTCCCGGGAGGGGAAGCCGGTTCGCCAACAGCGTCCTGGGCGAGCCCTGGCCAGGCGATGGCTTAATCCGTGGTCAGGCCGTCCTCAAGGGGGCCTTAAGGATCGGCGCTGAGGTCCTGACCAGCCGAAATCGCGGCTCGGCGGAGCCTAGTGTGCGGGCGTGACGATCCAGGCCGCCGACTCCGAACTTCCCCGCCATCCCGCGCTGTCGGCCTACCGCAGACAGACCGAGCCGCGCCGCGAGGCACCGCCGATCCCGCCGCGCCCCCGCAGGGCACCCCGTGTGCGGCCAGCCGCGCCCGCCCGGCTCACCCCGTACCAACTGCGGGCCGGGATCCGTGCGGGCGCGCTGCTCGTGACAGCCCTGTGGATGGCGCAAATCCGCCCGTCTGCACGGATCGACGCGCTGTTCACGACCGGCGCCCACCTCACCGGCCTGCTCGCCGGGTACGGAATCCTGGTCATGCTCTTCCTCATGGCCCGGGTGCCCGCCGTCGAGCACGGCATCGGCGCCGACCGCCTCGCCCGCCACCACGCACGCGGCGGCCGCCACGTCCTCACCCTCTGCGCCGCCCACATCGTGCTCGCCCTGTGCGGCTACGCGGCGCACACCGGAACCGACCTGGTCGGCACCCTCACCGAGTTGCTCGGCTACCCGGCGCTCGCCGCGGCGGCGGCCGGTACCGCGCTGTTCGCCGCGGTCGGCGTGAGCAGTGCCCGCGCCGTCCGCCGCCGGGTCGGGCACGGCGCGTGGCGGGGGCTGCACCTGCTGACGTACGTCGCCGCGGCGCTGGCCTTCGCGCACCAGCTCTCCGGCCCGGACATCGCGTCGAACCCCGCCGCCCTCGGCCTGTGGTCACTGCTGCACGCCACCGTCGCGGTGCTGCTGGTCTGGTACCGCCTCGTCGTGCCGGTGCGGCAGGCGCTGCGGCACCGGCTGCGGATCGTCGACGTACGGCAGGAGGGCCCCGGCGTCGCCTCGGTCCTGATGCGCGGCACCGACCTGGGGCAGCTGTGCGCGGAACCGGGCCAGTTCTTCCGCTGGCGGTTCCTGACGCGGCGCCTGTGGCACACGGCGCTCCCCTTCTCCCTGTCGGCGCCGGTCGACGGCGACCACGTCCGGATCACGGTGAAGGCGGTCGGCGACCACACGCGCCGCGTACGACGGCTGCGTCCGGGCGTACAGGTGGTGGCCACGGGCCCGTTCGGCGCGCTCACGGCGCACCGCCGTACCCGCCGCAAGGTGCTGCTGCTGGCCGGGGGAGTCGGCATCACGCCACTCCGGGCCCTGTTCGAGACGCTGCCCGGCGCCCCCGGGGACATCACGCTCCTCTACCGCGCGAGCAGCACCGAACAGCTGGTGCTGCGCGAGGAGTTGGATTCCATAGCCGGCAGCCGGGGAGCGTCCCTGCACTACCTGCTCGGCTCCTCCGGAACGTCCTTCGACCCGCTCGCCCCGCAGTCGCTGCGCGCGCTGGTGCCCGAACTCGCCTCCCACGACGTCTACTTGTGCGGCCCGCCCGGTATGACGGAGGCGGCGACGTCGGCGTTGGTGAGGGCGGGCGTGCCCGAGACCCGTATCCACGCGGAGTCCTTCACGTACTGACGCACGTACTGGCCATGTCCGCCCCCTCCCGGAGAAGAGGAGACACCCCTGATGGGCCGCCACACCAGACCCACCCGTACCGCGCACGCCCCCACGATCCAGGCCCGCCGCAGACTCGCCGCCGGGCTGGCGTCGGCCAGCGCACTGTTCGCGACGTGCCTCGCGCTGACCGTCGACCCGGCGGCGCCACCGGCCCCGGACCGGACCGTCCCACATACCGGACCGGACACCTCAGTGGATGCTCAGTTCGTCACATATTCGTGGACGGGGCACGGATCGCGTCCATAAGCTCGCGATCATGCCCGACATATCCCTGACCACCGTCGTCGTCCTCTGCCTCGCCGCGCTCGCGGCCGGCTGGGTCGACGCCGTGGTGGGCGGCGGCGGCCTGCTGCTGCTCCCCGCCCTCCTGCTCGGCCTGCCGCACTCCACGCCGGGCGCGTACGCCCTCGGCACGAACAAGGCCGTGGCCATCGTCGGCACGACCGGCGCCGCGGTCACGTACGCGCGCAAGGCGCCCGTCGACGTACGCCTCGCCGTGCGCATCGGCACGGCCGCGCTCATCGGCTCGACGGGCGGGGCGTTGCTCGCGGCGGGCATGAGCACGGAGGTGTTGAAGCCGGTCGTGATGGTGGTGCTGGTCGCGGTGGGCGCGTTCGTGATCTTCCGCCCGTCGTTCGGCACGGCGCCGACCGCCGTCCCGGCCTCGCCCCGCCGGATCTGGGCGGCGATCGGCTTCGCCGGCCTCGGCATCGGCTTCTACGACGGCCTGATCGGCCCGGGCACCGGAACGTTCCTCGTCCTCGCCCTGACCGCGATCCTCCACCTCGACCTGGTCACGGCCTCCGCCACGGCGAAGATCGTCAACTGCTGCACCAACGCCGGTGCGTTGGCGATGTTCGCCTTCAAGGGCACGGTCTACTGGCAGCTCGCGGCACTGATGGCGGTGTTCAACCTGGCGGGCGGCATGGTGGGCGCACATACGGCCCTGAAACGGGGGGCCGGTTTCGTGCGGGTGGTGCTGCTGACGGTGGTGTGCGCGCTGGTGGTCAAGATGGCGTACGAGCAGTGGGTGGCGTGAGGACGACGGCCTCGACGAATGCGGTGAACGCGGTGAACGCGGGGGCGGGGAAGGTGAGTGCGCTGCGGGTGGGTGCTTTGGAGTCGCGTATCGCTACGCGGGGGTGGAGGTCGGCGATCTCCACGCAGGAGTTGCCGTCGCCGCTGCCGGAGTAGGAGGACTTCCGCCAGTTGTCGGGAACAGTCACGGTGTGCCTCACAGGTCTTTGGACATGGAGCGGTCGGGGCCCTTGAGGGCGTCGACGAAGGTGGTGAAGGCGCCGGTGAGGAAGGTCAGGGTGCCTTGGGTCGGGACTTTGGAGTCGCGTATGGCTGTACGGGCGGGGAGGTGGGCGACCTCTACGCAGTTGTTGCCCTCGCCGCCGCCGGAGTAGGACGACTTCTGCCAGTTGCACGGGGTGGTCACGGCGTCCCTCACAGGTCTTTGGCCAGTCGGTGGATGAAGTCACGCGAGCGTTCGGGAGTGAGCGCCGCGGATTCGATTTTACGGAAAAGGGCTCGAAACGCGCTGAGTTGAGCCTCGGAATCGATGAACGTGGTTCCGTGCGGCGAATCCCGTACCGCCGTGTCCAGTTTGGGCACGCCCCCGCCTGCGTACATCATGGCGCTCCAGGCTCCGCCGAACCCGTCGAGATCGAACGGGATGACCCGAACCGTGACGTGCTCGGTTCCGGAGAGGTCCAGGACCTGGTCGAGTTGGACCCGCGCGGCGGCGCGGTCGCCGGTTCTGATGCGCAGAGCCGCCTCGTGGATGACGGCTTCGTAGGCGACGGGGCTGGGCTCCTCGATGACGGCCCGGCGCTGCATGCGATGCCGTACGCGTAGAGCCAGGTCCGCCTCCGGTAGGGCGGGTACCTGGTACGAGAAGACGGAGCGGGCGTAGTCCTCCGTCTGGAGGAGGCCGGGGATGTGTAGAAACTCGACATCGCGCCGATACGTGGAGCGGTGCTCCAGCTCGGCGAGATCGAGGTAGACCGTCGGAAGAGAGCCGCGGTACTCCTCCCACCAACCACGTGTCCGGTCGGTGGCCATGACCACGAGCGCCTCGATCAACTCTTGGTCCGTACAGGCGTAGTGGGCCGCCATACGCCGCAGGCGCTCCTCGCTGACGCCTGCGAGGCCAGCCTCGGTCTGGCTGATCTGCGCCGAGTCCGTTCCGAGCAGCGCGGCCGCTGCGATCCCTTTGAGTCCTGCCGCCTCGCGTAGTTTCCGCAGCTCCGCGCCCAGGCGCTCCTGCCGGGCGTTGGCTTGCTGCCTACGTGGCATGTGACCTCCTTGGCCCCAACTGCATCGCTGAGGCGCCTCGTTCGGGCGACAGATTACGCCAACGGCTTGCGTGGGGACAAAATTGGACCCTACTGTCAGTGACGCAAACTACACGCTGCGAATCGCCGCGGAGTCGGAAGCGCACCGCTCTGCCCTGCCATGGCGGACGCGGCATGCCGCCGTCCGCCGTTCGCGAACCCACCCTCACCTCAACGGAGTTGATGCCCCATGCCCGAAACCGAACCGTGGGAGTACAGCCTCTACATCCCCAACGATCCCCGCGCCGTACCGATCTGCCGCCGCACCTTGCGCCTCATCCTCACCATGCACGGCCTGATCCGCCTGGCCGACGTCGCGGAGCTCCTCGCCGCCGAGCTGGTCGGCAACGCCGTACGGCATACAAAGGGCCCCGCGGCGTTGCGGTTGCGCTGCGCGGGCGGGGTGCTGCGTCTTGGCGCGTGGGACACCGACCCCGAACCACCGGAGCCACCGGGACCGCAGATGTCGGGTGCCGAGGCGGAGGAGGGGCGAGGGCTCGTGCTCGTACGGGCCTGCGCCGATGGGTGGGGCTGGCACCCGCTGGGACACGGGGCGAACCGCGGCAAGTACGTGTGGTGCGAACTGGCGGCGGCGTAGCCCGAGACATCTGGAGGAACCTGATGGCAACGAAGAACTACTTCTTCCGGAACCCCGTCGCCGAGGGCCTGCGCGAGGAGGGCCGCGAAGAAGGTCGCGAGGAAGGTCGCGAGGTGGGCCGGATCGAGGACCGGGCCGAGATGACCCTGCGGATTCTGGAGTGGCGCGGCGTTCCCGTGCCCGACGACGTCCGCGAACGCGTGATGGCGTGCACGGACGGCGACCAGTTGACGGTGTGGGCCGAGCGGGCCGTACATGTGTCGGAGGCCCGGGGGCTGTTCGCCGGGTGAGAGCTAGCGGCCACCCGTCAGGTGCGCGAAGACCACCACGTTCCCCTGGTAGCCCGTCTTGCTGGAGTACGGGCCGCCGCAGGTGATCACGCGGAGCTCGGGGCGGTGGGCCGCGCCGTAGACCTTTGCGTCGGGGAAGTGCTTCGCGTCGTACACCTGGACCGCGTCCACCGTGAACACCGCCACCGAACCGTCCCGCCGCTCCACCTCGATCGTGCGGCCGCGCTTCAGGGAGCCCAGGGCGTAGAAGACGGACGGGCCGCGCGCGTTGTCGACGTGGCCCGCGATCACCGCCGTACCCGTCTCGCCGGGCTTGGTGCCCGACTCGTACCAGCCCGCGAGGTTCTTCCTGTCGGGCGGAGGTACGTCGAGGCTGCCGGAGCGGGTCAGGGCGAGACCCATCAGCGGGGCGTCCACCCCGATCGACGGGATGCGGACGCGGTCCGGCGGGGACGGGGCCAGGGGCGCGGCGGCCGGTGGTTCACGGTCCCGGTCGACGTGTGCCTGCGCGGCGGACGGCTGGGGCGGCGGCTGCCCCTCCGCCCCGCTGGCCAGCAGCCAGGCGCCGGCGGCGAGGGCCAGGGCGGTGGCCGCTCCCATGGCGGCGTTGGCGCGGTTCGTGGCACGCCTGCGTGTGCTGGGGCGCTCGGGCTTGCGCGCGGGGTTGTGCATGGGGGCTGGGGTTCCTCGCAGTTCTTCGCGGCGCGGGCGCAGGCCGGGTGCAGGCGGGGCTGACCTGGGCTCAGAAACGTTCGCCGCGCGCCCTGCGGTGCAGCAGCCACGTGCCGCCCGCGGCCGCCAGCGCCAGCGCCGCCACGCCCGCGGAGGTCCGCGTGGGCTCGGGGCCGAGCGCGCCGCCGACGCCCGTGTCCACGTGGCCCTTCGGAAGCTGGGCGACGGACGCGCCGGAGCCGGTCACGGAGACGATGAGGTCGCCCGTCACCTCGGGACCGCCCGCGCACCTCGCGACCACCTCGTACGTTCCCGGCTGCGCGGACACCGGAACCCGGAACTGCCCCGTGGCGTTCGGCGCGGCCGGGGCATCCGTGTCCGGCGCCAGCGTGAACGTACCCGCGCCGACCGCGCTGGCGTCACCCGTCGCCGTGTCGCTCCCGGCGCACGCGGTGGTGTCCACCGTGACCCGGTCGCCCGGGGAGGCCGTCGCCGGGTAGACCTCCAGGCCGCCCTGCGCGGCGGTCGCGGGGGCGCCGACGGCGAGTACCGCCGTCGCGGCCGCGGTGGTGAGAAACGCCGCCGCGGCCAGCGGTCGGCCCATGCCCCTGCGCACGCGCATCGTCCACGCTCCTTTGCGGGCGTCGGACGCGCCCTGCCAAGGTCGAGACAAGTGCCAGTTGTGGCGGGGCGCCTCCTGATGTGACGTCAGGAGGCCTGGAAGCGGGCCGCTTCTGACGAGTCGGCGGGTGCGTTCCAGCAGGTCAGCGGCGTGTTCGGTGGAAAGTGTCCGAACCGGGCGGGGAGGCGTGCGACCGGGTGACGGAGGCGGCACGCGAGTGATGCCCCATCAGTTCACGCCCACCGCCGACCAGGTGGCCGCCACCGCCGCGTACTCCTTGCCTCCCGACCCGTACAGGTCCTTGGCCGCCTTCAGCGTCGCCGTGCGCGCGCCCTTGTAGTCCGTCGACGACGTCATGTAGACGGTCAGCGCGCGGTACCAGATCTTGCCGAGCTTCTCCTTGCCGATGCCGGCGAGCTTCGACTTGTCGCACGTGGGGCTGTCGTTCTGGACGCCGCCGACCGTCTTCGGGCCGCTGCCCTCCGCGAGCAGATACGCGAAGTGGTTCGCGACGCCGGAGGAGTAGTGCACGTCGAGGCCGGCGACCTTGGAGTTCCAGCAGTCCGCCGACTTCCCGTCGCGGCTCGGCCTGTCCATGTAGCGCAGGGCCGACGCCTTCGCTCCGGGCTTGACGATCTTCTCGCCGATGAGCCAGTCGCCGGGGTCGGAGGCGTTGTTCGCGTGGAACTCGACGAGCGTTCCGAATATGTCGGAGGTGGCTTCGTTGAGGCCGCCGGACTCGCCGGAGTAGGTGAGGGCCGCGGTGGACGAGGTCACGCCGTGGGACATCTCGTGGGCCGTGACGTCGAGGGCGACCAGCGGGCCGAACGTCTTGCCGTCGCCGTCCCCATACGTCATGCAGAAGCAGTTGTCGTCCCAGAAGGCGTTGTTGTAGTCCTTGCCGTAGTGGACGCGGTTGTACGAGCCCTTGCCGTCGTCGGCTATCCCTATTCGGCCGTGGACGTCCTTGTAGTAGTCCCACGTCTGGTCCGTGCCGTACTGGGCGTCCACGGCGGCCGTGCTGCGGTCCGCCGCCTTTCCGGTGCCCCAGTGGTTGTCGGCGTCCGTGTAGACCTCGGCGGGGGCGCGCTCCAGGCAGATGCCGAGGACACAGGTGTCGGTCTTGTTGTCGGCGTCGCCGGTGTAGGTGTTGCCGCGGGTGGAGTCGTTCAGCTCGTAGCCGCCAGAGGCGGAGGATGTGCGGGTGGCGGTGAGGGGGACGGTGCCGGAGTAGAGGGACCGGCCGTCGCCCGTGGCCGCGCCGGCGGTGGCGGTTTCGAGGCTGTCCCATGCGTCGATCCCGGCGCCGGTGGTGGCGTCGGTGAGGACGGTGCGGGCCATGGGGTTGCCGAGTGAGTCCTTCGCGGCGGCCGTCGTCCGCCAGGCCAGTTTGGGGCTGCCGTGCAGCGCGTCCACGACGAGTCGCGGCTTGGCCATGAGGCTGCGGAGCACCTTGCCGGGGTTGGCCTTGCGCAGGAGCGTCGTGGCGAGGTCCGCGGCCTTGGGGGCGGACAGGCGGGGCGTGGTGGTGGGGACGGAGACGCTGCCGGGGACGGCGCGGTCGGTGCCCTCGTACGTGCCGTCCGCGGCCTCGTGGACGACGAAGTCCCCGCCGAGGACGGGGAGTTCACCGTACGTACGGTCGTAGCGGATGTGCCGGGACCCGTCGGGGTCGGTGATCACGTCCCGTACGGAGGTGGCCTCGGCGGAGGCGGGGGCCGCCGTTGCCGCGGGTGCGAGGGCGAGGGTGGCGGCGAGGAGGGTGGCCAGGGTGGTGATGGTCCGTACGGGTCTCATCGGGCGGCTCCGTGGGGACGCGTGGGGGCGGTGGGGCGACCGGCGAAATCCTGACGCTGATTCAGTTTTAGGGGGCCATGACAAATGGAGTCCAGGGATCCGCGGTGTCGGACCTGTGAAGGAGCTGGGTCCGGGCGGAGACGTCTTGACCGGCACCGGCCCTACAGGCCCGTCCGGCAGGACAGTCGGAAGTGGTCCGCCGCCTTGGGGCCCCGGTGCCGCGCAACAACGACCCGGTCAGCCCACGCGCTCCACCCGCACCGCGCACACCTTGAATTCAGGCATGTGGGATGTCGGGTCGAGGGCCGGGTTCGTCAGTGTGTTGGCCCGTCCCGCCCCCGGCCAGTGGAACGGCATGAAGAGGGTGTCCGGGCGGATCGTGGAGGTGACGCGGGCCGGGGCCTCGACCCGGCCGCGGCGCGACGTCACCGCGACCGCGTCGCCCTGCGCGATCCCGAGCCGCCCCGCCAGCCTCGGATGCAGCTCCACGAACGCCCCGGGAGCCGCCTTGTTGAGCTCCGGCACGCGCCGCGTCTGGGCCCCCGACTGGTACTGGGCCACCACTCGGCCCGTGGTCAGGTACAGGGGGTACTCGGGGTCCGGCTCCTCCGCCGCGGGCCGGTGCGCCACAGGCACGAACCGCGCCCGCCCGTCCTCCGTGGCGAACCGTTCGAGGAAGAGCCGCGGCGTACCGCCGCTGTCGTCGGCGGGGCAGGGCCAGAAGACGCCCTCGCCCTCGGCCAGTCGGTCGTAGCTGATCCCGGAGTAGTCCGCGGGGCCGCCCGCCGACGCGCGCCGCAGCTCGTCGAACACCTCCCGCGCGTCCGTCGGGAAACCCTTCTCCAGGCCGGGGGAGAGGCGCGCGGTGAGTTCGTTCAGGACCTCCAGGTCCGTACGCACCCCCGAAGGGGGTGTCAGGGCGCGCTGCCGCAGCAGCACCCGCCCCTCCAGGTTCGTCACCGTGCCGGTCTCCTCGGCCCACTGCGTCACCGGCAGCACCACGTCGGCCAGTTCGGCCGTCTCGGACAGGACGACATCGGCGACGGCCAGGAAGTCCAGCGAGCGGATCCGGGACTCGACGTGCGCCGCCCGCGGCGCGGAGACCACCGGGTTCGAGCCCATCAGCAGCAGCGCCCGGATGTCACCGCCCAGCGCGTCCAACAGCTCGTACGCCGACCGTCCGGGACCGGGCAGCGAGTCGGGGTGCACGCCCCAGACCCCCGCCACATGTGCGCGGGCCGCCGGATCCGTGAGCTTGCGGTAGCCGGGCAACTGGTCCGCCTTCTGGCCGTGTTCGCGGCCGCCCTGACCGTTGCCCTGACCGGTCAGACACCCGTAACCGGAGAACGGGCGGCCGGGCCGCCCCGTCGCGAGCGCCAGGTTGATCCACGCGCCCACCGTGTCCGTGCCCTTGGACTGCTGCTCGGGTCCACGTGCGGTGAGGATCATCGCCCGCTCCGGCGCCGTGAACATGCCGACCGCCTCGCGCAGTTGGGGCACCGGCACACCCGTGACCCGCTCCACGTGCTCCGGCCAGTGCGCCATCACCGCCGACCGGGCCTCCGCCCAGCCCTGCGTACGTTCCCGTACGTACTCCTCGTCGACGCGGCCGTCCGCCACCACCAGGTGCAGCATCCCGAGCGCGAGCGCCAGGTCCGTGCCGGGGCGGGGTGCCAGATGCAGGTCCGCCTGTTCCGCGGTGCGGGTGCGGCGGGGGTCGATCACGATCAACGTGCCGCCGTTGGACCGGAGTTCGGAGAGGTAGCGCAGTGCGGGCGGCATGGTCTCGGCGAGGTTCGAGCCGACCAGGATCACGCATCCGGTACGCGGAATGTCCTCCAGCGGGAACGGCAGCCCCCGGTCCAGGCCGAAGGCCTTCTGCCCGGCGGCCGCCGCCGACGACATGCAGAACCGGCCGTTGTAGTCGATCTGCGAGGTGCCGAGCACGATGCGGGCGAACTTGCCGAGCGCGTACGCCTTCTCGTTCGTCAGGCCGCCACCGCCGAACACGCCGCACGCGTCCGCTCCGTGCCCGGCACGCGCGCGTGACAGGCCGTCCGCGACCCTGTCAAGGGCCTCTTCCCAGGTGGCGGGTGTCAGCCGACCGGTGACGGGGCTGCGCACGAGCGGCTCCGTGAGGCGTACCTGGGAGGAGAGCACGGACGCGGCGCTCTGTCCCTTGCCGCACAGCGCGCCCTGGTTGACCGGGAAGTCCGCGCGGCCCTCGACCGTGGGGACCTCGGCCCCGGTGCCGGGCAGCACGTTCATGCCGCACTGCAGCGCGCAGTACGGGCAGTGGGTGGGCGTCGCCGTGGTGTTGAGCATGCCCTTGAGGGTGCGGGGGGTGTGTTGCCGGTCGGCGTGCCTGGAGGTTACGTAGCCGGAACGAGCATCTCCCGGCCGTCCTACGGACGGCGTGAGGTCGCGGCGAGGGCCTCGCGCACGCCCTTCTCCTCGGGGCCCAGGAAGTGCGGATCCGGCCGTACGAGTACGTCGAGCGCCGCCTTCGCCGCCGCGAGGGTCTCCCGCGCGCCGCCCGCGTACCAGGTCACGTCGTGCGGTTCGGCGACCCCGACCCCGTACGAGGAGACGCCCGCCGCCTCGCACAGCGCCACCGCGCGCCGCGCGTGGAAGTCCTGGGTGACCAGGACGGCCCGGTCGACGCCGAAGATCTTCTTCGCACGGACGCAGGAGTCCCAGGTGTCGAAGCCCGCGTAGTCGCTGACGACGGCCCGGGAGGGCACGCCGTGGCGGGTCAGGTACGCGCGCATGGCGTCGGGTTCGTCGTACTCCTCGCGGCTGTTGTCACCTGTGACCAGGAGGACGCGGGTCTTTCCTGTGCGGTACAGATCTGCTGCGGTGTCGAGGCGGTGGGCCAGGTAGGGGGAGGGGGTGCCGTTCTGCAGGCCTGCGCCGAACACGATGGTGGTGTTGGTGTGTGGGGTGGATGCGACCGTACGGAGGTGGTCCCCGGTCGAGGTGTGCAGCCAGGTTGCCGGTAGGAGGGCGAGTACGCAGGTGGCCATCAGGGCCTGCGTGATCCTGCGCTGGGCTCTTCGGGTACGTGGCAGGCGCATCGCGGTCCCCTGGGTAGCCGGACTGGTACGGGCTCGCCCTAAGACGCCCCCGCCACCCCGATGGTTCACGCCACCCGGCCTTACGCCTCGGGGCTCCGCCCCGGACCCCGCTGCTCAATCGCCGCAGGGGCTATTTGTAGCCCCTGCAGGGGGCACCTCCCAGCGTTAGCTGGGGGAGATTGAGCAGCGGGGTCCGGCAGGACATTCGGAAGCCGCGCTCACCGCGCCCCGGGCCACTCCGTGAACCCCCGGCAACCACTCGTCACCGGCGCGCAACGACCCGGCAACCCCCGACCGGCACGATCTGTTCATGACGGATGAGTCGTACGGCCCCATGGACCACGGCACGACCCACCTGGATCACACAGTCGGCACGGCGGGACTCCTCAGCATGATCAGCGACCAGCTCGGCAGCAGGCTCAGCCACGTGTCCCCGCTGCGCGGGAACGGGCACCGGCAGCCGCCCGCCCTCGTACTCGTGGCGCACGGCAGCCGCGACCCCCGGGCCCTGGCCACCGTCTCGGAACTCGTCGAGCGGATACGTGAGCGCCGCCCCGGCCTCACCGTCCGCCTCGGCCACATCGAACTCAACGAGCCGCTGCTCGGCGACACCCTCGCCGCGCTGCCCGCCGCCCGCGCCGTACTCGTACCGCTGCTCCTCTCCCGCGGCCACCACGTCAAGCACGACCTGCCGCGGGCCGCCGACGCCGCCGAGCACCTGCGCACCCGCGTCGCTGACCCGCTCGGCCCGCACCCGCTGCTCGTCGAGGCCCTCCACGACCGGCTCGTCGAGGCCGGCTGGCCCGAGCGGACCGCCGACGACCGGGACCGCCGCCGCGCCGGAGTCGTCCTCGCCGCCGCCGGGTCCCGCGACCCGCACGCCGCCGCCGACGTCCGCCGCACGGCCGACCTCCTCGCCCGCCGCCTCGGCGTCCCCGTCGTCCCCGGCTACGCCTCCGCCACCGCGCCCGACGTCGCCACCGCCGCCCGCTCCCTCGCCGCACGCGGCCGCGACCGGATCGCCGTCGCCTCGTACTTCACGGCCCCCGGCCGCTTCGCCACGGAGACCGCCGCGGCCGCCCCCGGCATCGCCGCCGCCCCGCTCGGCACCCACCCCGCGCTGGCCCGTCTCGTCCTGCACCGCTACGACAGGGCCCCGGCCACGGAGACGTACGCCACGGAGGCGTACGCAGTGGCGCGGACCGCCGCCGTCTGAGCCGTCGCGGGCCCCGATTGTCGGTGGTCGCCCTGGCGACCTGGGGAGAAATAGGGCTCGGCGTCGCGACGCCCCGGGGGGGCGCGCGGGGGGGGGGGGGCGCCGGGCCCCCCTATGGGCGGGGGCCCCCGGGGCCCCCTGGGTAAAATTGGGGCCGGGCGCCGCCCCCCCGGGGGCGGCCGCCCGCGGCGTTGCCGCACCGGACGCCGCTCCTTCTCCCGAGCCCTATTTCTCCCCAGGTCGCTACTGTCGGGCCATGGAAGACAGCGTAGGCAGCGACACGTACGACGAGGCGGCGGCCGAGCGCTGGGCCCCCGAGCCCGACAAGCGCCCGGGGCGCACCGCGTTCCAGCGCGACCGGGCCAGGGTGCTGCACTCGTCGGCGCTGCGCCGCCTCGCGGGCAAGACCCAGGTCGTCACGCCGGGGACGAGGAGCCGGCACTGGGACGCGAGCCCGCGCACGCGGCTGACGCACTCCCTCGAATGCGCCCAGGTGGGGCGGGAGTTGGGCGCCGCGCTCGGCTGCGACCCCGACCTCGTCGAGACGGCCTGCCTCTCGCACGACCTGGGCCACCCGCCCTTCGGGCACAACGGCGAGCAGGCGCTCAACGAGGTGGCGCAGGACTGCGGCGGCTTCGAGGGCAACGCGCAGTCGCTGCGCCTGCTCACCCGCATCGAGCCCAAGCGCTTCGTGCGCGACGACAGTTCCGGCGAGCTGACCAGCGTAGGCCTGAACCTGACGCGGGCGGCGCTCGACGCCGCGACGAAGTACCCGTGGGGGCGCGGCGAGCACCCCAGTGACCCCGAGTCGCACAAATTCGGGGTCTACGAGGACGACCGGCCGGTCTTCGACTGGATCAGAAGGACGTCACCCGGCCGCCGCACCTGCTTCGAGGCACAGGTCATGGACTGGTCGGACGACGTGGCGTACTCCGTGCACGACCTCGAAGACGGCCTGCACGCGGGGCACTTGGACCCGAACGTGCTGCACGCGGAACCCGAGCGCGCCGACATCTTCGCGGTCGCCATCGGGCGCTACGTTCCCGAGGGCACGGATCCCGCCGAGCTCTCCGCCGCCCTCGACCGGCTCCTCGACCAGGAGTGGTGGCCGCACGGCTACGACGGCACCGCGGTCGCCCAGGCCCGGCTCAAGGACGCGACCAGCCAGCTGATCGGGCGCCTCTGCCTCGCCGCCGAGGGCGCGACACGCGCGAGACACGGTTCGGGCCGTTTGACACGCTACGAGGCGGAGCTGGTGGTGCCGCGCGCCGCCCGGTACGAGTGCGCGGTGCTCAAGGCGGTCGCCGACCGGTATGTGATGCAGCGACCCCAGCAGGAGCGGCTCCGGGCCGACCAGCGCATCGTGGTCGCCGAGTTGGCGCAGGCGCTGACCTCCCGCGCGCCCGAAGGGCTCGACCCGCAGTTCCGCGCCCTGTTCGAGACCGCGCCCGACGACCGCGCGAGGAAGCGGGTGATCATCGACCAGATCGCGTCGCTGACCGACCCCTCGGCCCGTTCCCTTCACGCGCGGCTTACCGTCGGCGGGCATCATCGGGAAGGAGACGCGACCACTGGGCGTGACGAAAAGATGCCCTGATCGGGCCACGCCCCCTTCCCGCATTACGCTGCGTGCGGGACGCTCGCATATGACGGCATGGCTATGAGGAGGCATCAAGTGGTCGACGCGGACCAGACGTTCGTCATCGTCGGGGGAGGGCTCGCCGGAGCCAAGACCGCCGAGACACTTCGCGCGGAGGGCTTCACCGGCCGGGTGATCCTCATCGGTGACGAACGGGACCACCCGTACGAACGGCCGCCCTTGTCGAAGGGCTACCTCCAGGGCAAGGAGGAGCGCGACAGCGTCTTCGTCCACGAACCGGCCTGGTACGCGAGCAACGACATCGAGCTGCACCTCGGCCAGACGGTCGTCGAGATCGACCGCGCCGACAAGACGGTGCGGCTCGGCGAGGGCGCCGTGGTCCGCTACGACAAGCTGCTGCTCGCCACCGGCGCGGAGCCGCGCCGCCTCGACGTTCCCGGCACCCACCTCGCGGGCGTCCACCACCTGCGCCGCCTCGCGCACGCCGAGCGCCTGAAGGGCGTACTGGCGTCGCTCGGCAGGGACAATGGGCACCTGGTGATCGCCGGCGCCGGCTGGATCGGCCTGGAGGTCGCGGCGGCCGCCCGTGAGTACGGCGCGGAGGTCACCATCGTCGAGCCCGAGGCCACGCCGCTGCACTCCGTGCTCGGCCCCGAACTCGGCCAGATCTTCGCCGAGCTGCACGGCGACCACGGCGTCCGCTTCCACTTCGGCGCGCGGCTCACGGAGATCACCGGCCAGGACGGCATGGTCCTCGCCGCGCTCACCGACGACGGCGAGGAGCACCCGGCGCACGACGTGCTGGCCGCGATCGGCGCCGCCCCGCGCACCGCGCTCGCCGAGGCCGCGGGCCTCGACCTCGCCGACCGGGCGCACGGCGGCGGCATCGCCGTGGACGCGACGCTGCGCACCTCCGACCCCGACATCTACGCGGTGGGCGACGTGGCGGCGGTCCAGCACCCGCTCTTCGACGACCGGCTGCGCGTCGAGCACTGGGCGAACGCGCTGAACGGCGGCCCAGCTGCGGCCCGCGCCATGCTCGGCATGGACATCTCCTACGACCGTGTGCCGTACTTCTTCTCCGACCAGTACGACCTGGGCCTGGAGTACTCGGGCTGGGCGCCCCCGGGCTCGTACGACGAAGTGGTGCTGCGCGGGGACGCGGGCAAGCGCGAGTTCATCGCGTTCTGGCTGAAGGACGGGCAGGTCCTCGCGGGGATGAACGTGAATGTGTGGGACGTCACGGAGCAGATCCAGCGGCTGATCAGGTCCGGGGCGAAGCCCGGCGTCGAGCGCCTGTCGGACCCCTCGGTCCCGCTGAGTGATCTTCTGGAGCAGTGACCGGAGTGTCAGTCGTCGCCCGTAGACTTACCGCGTGGCAGGCAGGATCAATGACGAGGACGTGAAGGCGGTTCGGGACGCGGTCCCGATCGACGCCGTGGTCTCCGAGTACCTGCAACTGCGCAACGCGGGCGGCGGAAACCTCAAGGGTCTGTGCCCGTTCCACGACGAGAAGTCCCCGTCCTTCCAGGTCAGCCCCAGTAAGGGCCTGTTCCACTGCTTCGGCTGCCAGGAGGGCGGCGACACCATCACATTCGTGATGAAGGTCGACCACCTCTCCTTCTCCGAAGTGGTGGAGCGCCTCGCCGGTCAGGCGGGCATCACGCTGCGCTACGAGGAGGGCGGGTACAACCCCACCCACCAGCGCGGCGAGCGCATCCGGCTGGTCGAGGCGCACAAGGTCGCCGCGCAGTTCTACGTCGACCAGCTGGAGTCACCCGAAGCCGAGATCGGCCGCAAGTTCCTCGCCGAGCGCGGCTTCGACCAGGCCGCGGCCCAGCACTTCGGCGTCGGGTACAGCCCGGCCGGCTGGGACCACCTCACCCGCTTCCTGCGCGGCAAGGGCTTCAGCGACAAGGAGATCCTGCTCTCCGGCCTCTCCCAGGAGGGGCGGCGCGGCCCCATCGACCGCTTCCGCGGACGGCTCATGTGGCCGATCCGCGACATCGGCGGCGAGGTCGTCGGCTTCGGCGCCCGCCGCCTGCGCGAGGACGACAACGGACCGAAGTACCTGAACACGCCAGAGACGCCGATCTACCGCAAGTCGCAGGTCCTGTACGGCATCGACCTCGCGAAGAAGGACATCGCCAAGTCCTCCCGCGCGGTCGTCGTCGAGGGGTACACGGACGTGATGGCCTGCCACCTGGCCGGCGTCACCACCGCCATCGCCACCTGTGGCACGGCGTTCGGCGGCGACCACATCAAGATCCTCCGCCGGCTCCTGATGGACAACGGCTCGGCGCGCGTGATCTTCACCTTCGACGGCGACGCGGCGGGCCAGAAGGCCGCCCTGCGCGCCTTCGAGGACGACCAGAAGTTCGCCGCCGAGACGTACATCGCGATCGCGCCGGACAACATGGACCCGTGCGACCTGCGCCTCGCCAAGGGCGACGACGCGGTCTCCGACCTGGTCGAACCCCGCACGCCGCTCTTCGAGTTCGCGCTGCGCCAGATCGTGAGTCGCTACGACCTGGAGACCCCGGCGGGCCGCGCCTCCGCGCTCGACGAGGCGGCGCCCATCGTCGCCCGCATCAAGAACAGTGCCTCGCAGCACGAGGTCGCGGTCCAGCTCGCGGGCATGCTCGGCATCCTCGACACCCAGTTCGTGGTCAAGCGAGTGGGGCAGCTCGCCCGTTGGGCCCGCGAGCGCGGTGGCCGCGGGCCCGCGCCCGCCCCGGGGCGTGGCGGTCCGCAGGCCGGCCCCGCCACGGCCCCCGCCCGCCCCTTCGGCGGCCCGGCGCTCACCTTGCGCAACCCGGTGTTCACGACCGAACGCGAACTGCTCAAACTCGCCCTGCAGTACCCGCAGTTGGTCTCCCCGGCCTTCGACGCGTACGGGATGGACGAGTTCACGGCCGATCCGTACGCCGCCGTCCGCCAGGCCGTCCTGGACGCGGGCGGCGCCGAGCAGGGCGTCCACGACCCGCAGGAGTACCTGATCGCGGTGCGCGAGGCGGCGCCCGACGACGCGGTGCGGGCGATGGTGACGGAGCTCGCCGTCGAGGCCATCCGCCGCAAGACCGTCGACGAGGCGTATGCGGGGGAGCAGCTGGTGACCGTGCGCAAGCGGGCCGTCGACCGCCGCATCCGCGACGTCCAGGGCACGCTCACCCGCCTCGGCGCGGGTGGCGATCCGCACCAACTGGCGGCGGTGCAGAACGAGTTGTGGGTGCTGCAGCAGTACGGACAGGCCCTCCGCGAACGGGGCGCGGAAGCACTGTAGCCCCGTCGCCCCCCCGGCCTCGGGGCTCCGCCCCGGCCCCCGCTGCTCAATCGCCGCAGGGGCTTGAAAGGCCGACGGTTGGTATTTCAAGCCCCGCCGGCGTTTGAGGCGCGGGGTCCGGGGCGGAGCCCCGGGGTGTTTGGCCGTGTTCGGGTCGGGGAAAGGCGGGTAACCGTCCAGCACGGTAACCGCGCGGTCACGCACTGGACTCAAAAAGTCAACGCACGCCCCTCGTGGCGGCACTGTGTCGTACTCCACACTGGGTTGCGGTGCCTGAGTCCTCGGAGCGCGGCCGGAGCCCGGACAACGGGTCCGACACCCCCGCGGTTCCGCTCATCGCGTACGGGACGGACAGCGGCGAGGCCGTCGTTCCCGCCCCCCTGCCGCACGCCTCAGATGCGATCACTTTGGAGGTCGCCCCCGTGCAGACCCAGACCCTCACCCAGAGCGACAGCACAGCGCAGGCCCTCGCCGACCCCGAAGCCGCGCCCGAGGGTGCCGTGCCGCAGGGCGAAGTGCTGGCCTCGGTGCCCTCGCAGAGCCGCGTCGCGCACCATCCCGAGGCCGAGCCGGAGGAACCGGAACCGGCCGGCCCCAAAGGGTCCGCGGACCCGCCCGAGCGGGTGCGTGCCTCCCGCGCCGACACCGGCAGTCCGTCCTCGGACCTGTTCCGCCAGTACCTGCGCGAGATCGGCCGGATCCCGCTGCTCACCGCGGCCGAGGAAGTGGATCTCGCGCGGCGCGTCGAGGCGGGTCTGTTCGCCGAGGAGAAGCTCGCCCACGCGCCCGACCTCGACTCCCAACTGGCACTGGACCTCGACAAGTTGGTGGTCATGGGCCGAATGGCCAAGCGCCGCCTCATCGAGGCGAACCTGCGCCTGGTCGTCTCCGTCGCCAAGCGGTACGTGGGCCGCGGCCTGACCATGCTCGACCTGGTCCAGGAGGGCAACCTCGGCCTGATCCGCGCGGTCGAGAAGTTCGACTACGCCCGCGGCTACAAGTTCTCGACGTACGCGACCTGGTGGATCCGCCAGGCCATGAGCCGCGCCCTCGCCGACCAGGCGCGGACCATCCGCGTCCCCGTCCACGTCGTCGAGTTGATCAACCGCGTCGTCCGCGTCCAGCGCCGCATGCTCCAGGAGCGCGGCTACGAACCGACCCCCGAGGAGGTCGCCGCCCACCTCGACCTGCCGCACGAGCGCGTCAGCGAGGTGCTCCGCCTGGCGCAGGAACCCGTCTCCCTGCATGCCCCTGTCGGCGAGGAGGACGATGTCGCTCTCGGCGACCTCATCGAGGACGGCGACGCGACGAGCCCCGTGGAGTCGGCGGCGTTCCTCCTGCTCAGGGAACACCTGGAGGCGGTGCTCTCCACGCTCGGCGAGCGCGAGCGCAAGGTCGTCCAGCTCCGCTACGGCCTCGCGGACGGCCGTCCCCGCACCCTTGAGGAGATCGGCCGCATCTTCGGCGTCACCCGCGAACGCATCCGCCAGATCGAATCCAAAACCCTGAACAAACTCCGCGACCACGCGTTCGCGGACCAGTTGAGGGGCTACCTGGACTGACCTCAAGCCCCGCCAATCAAGCCCCTGCGGCGTTTGAGCAGCGGGGTCCGGGGCAGAGCCCCGCGTCCGTAACGCCGGTTCGGCGCCACTCAAGCCCCACCGGCGTTGCGGTCCTGGGGCGCTGCCCCAGACCCCGCGCCTCAAACGCCGGCGGGGCTTGAACTGGCCGAACCTCAGTCCACCTCCGCGACCGCCTGCGCGAACTGCGCCTCGTACAACCGCTGATACGCCCCACCGTCGGAGACAAGCGCGTCGTGCGACCCCTGCTCCACAATCGCCCCGTTCTCCATCACGAGGATCGTGTCCGCGTCCCGAATCGTCGACAACCGGTGCGCGATCACGAACGACGTACGCCCCGCGGCGAGCCGCGCCATCGCCTTCTGAATCAGCACCTCGGTCCGCGTATCCACGGACGAAGTCGCCTCGTCGAGCACGAGAATCACCGGATCCGACAGGAACGCCCGCGCGATGGTGATCAGCTGCTTCTCACCCGCGCTGACCCCCGTCCCCTCGTCGTCGAGCACCGTGTCGTACCCGTCGGGCAGCGTCCGGATGAACCGGTCCGCGTGCGCGGCCTTCGCCGCCTCCTCGATCTCCTCGCGGGTGACGTCCTTCGGGGCGCCGTACGCGATGTTCTCCGCGATGGTCCCGCCGAACAGCCAGGTGTCCTGGAGCACCATGCCGATCCCGGCGCGCAGCTCCTCCCGCGACATCTTCGCGATGTCGACGCCGTCGAGCGTGATCCGGCCACCGGTCACCTCGTAGAACCGCAGCAGCAGGTTGACCAGCGTGGTCTTGCCCGCGCCGGTCGGCCCGACGATCGCCACCGTATGACCGGGGTCGGCGGTCAGCGACAGGTCCTCGATGAGCGGCTTGTCCTTCTCGTAGCGGAAGGCCACGTGCTCGAACTCGACGTGCCCGCGCAGGTGGTCCGGCTTCTCGCCGGGCACCGGCTCCGCCGACTGCTCCTCGGCGTCGAGCAGTTCGAAGACCCGCTCGGCCGTGGCGACACCCGACTGCACCAGGTTCGCCATCGACGCGACCTGCGTCAGCGGCATCGAGAACTGGCGCGAGTACTGGATGAAGGCCTGCACATCACCGATGGACAGCGAGCCGCTGGCCACCCGCAGCCCGCCCACGACCGCGACCAGCACATAGTTCAGGTTCGAGATGAAGAACATCAGCGGCTGCATGATGCCGCTGTTGAACTGCGCCTTGAACGACGCGTCGTACAGTGCGTCGTTCTGCTCGGCGAACAGTTCCGCCGACTCCTTCTGCCGGCCGAACACCTTCACCAGGTTGTGGCCGGTGTACATCTCCTCGATGTGCGCGTTCAGCGCGCCGGTCGCCCGCCACTGCTGCACGAACTGCGGCTGCGAACGCTTCCCGACCTTCGCCGCGACGAACACCGACAGCGGCACCGTCACCAGCGCGACCAGCGCGAGCAGCCAGGAGATCCAGAACATCATCGCGAGCACGCCGATGACGGTCAGCAGCGAGTTGAGCATCTGCCCCATCGTCTGCTGGAGCGTCTGCCCGAGGTTGTCCATGTCGTTGGTCGCCCGGCTCAGCACCTCGCCGCGCTTCTGCTTGTCGTAGTACGACAGTGGCAGCCGCGACAGCTTGTCCTGCAGCTCGGCGCGGAGCTGCCCCACGGCCAGGTTGATGGTCCGGTTGGCGAGCCGCGTGCCGATCATCATCGTCAGACCGGCGACCGCGAACACGGCGAGGCCGAGCAGCAGCACCTCGCCGATCGCGCCGAAGTCGACGCCCTGGCCGGGTGTGAAGTCGACGCCGCCGAGCATGTCGGCCGCGCCGCCGTCGCCCTTGGCCCGCAGGCCGGCGAGGACCTGTTCCTTGGTCTGCCCGGCCGGCATCCGCCCGCCGATGATCCCGCCGAACAGCAGGTCGGTGGCGTGACCGAGGATCTTCGGCCCGACCACCGAGAGGCCGACGCTGATCACGACGGAGACGAGCACTCCGGTGACCGCCGCGCGGTGCGCGGCGAGCCGCTTCAGGAGCCGCTTGCCGGACCCCTTGAAGTCCATCGAACGCGAACCGGGCGCACCGGCCGCCATTCGCCCCATGGGCCCACTCATCAGGCGGCCTCCGCTTCCGTCAGCTGGGAGAGAACGATCTCCCGGTACGTCTCGTTGTCGGCCATCAGTTCGTGATGGCGTCCGGTGCCGACGACACGGCCCTCGTCGAGCACGATGATCGTGTCGGCGTCGCGGATCGTCGAGACCCGCTGGGCCACGATCACCACGGTCGCGTCGCGGGTCTCCTCGCCGAGCGCCCGGCGCAGCGCCGCGTCGGTCGCGTAGTCGAGCGCGGAGAACGAGTCGTCGAAGAGGTAGATCTCCGGCCGCTGCACCAGCGTGCGCGCGATGGCGAGGCGCTGGCGCTGGCCGCCGGAGACGTTCGTGCCGCCCTGGGCGATGGGCGCGTCGAGCCCGCCCTCCAGCTTGCCGACGAAGCCCTTGGCCTGCGCCACTTCCAGCGCGTGCCACAGCTCCTCGTCGGTGGCGTCCGGGCTGCCGTAGCGCAGGTTCGTGGCGACGGTGCCGGAGAACAGGTAGGGCTTCTGCGGTACGAGCCCGACCGTCTTCGCCATCAGCGCCGGATCGATTTCGCGGACGTCCTCGCCGTCCACGTAGACCGTCCCGGCCGTGGTGTCGTACAGCCGCGGTACGAGGCCGAGCAGCGTCGACTTGCCGCTGCCGGTCGAACCGATGATCGCCGTGGTCTCGCCGGGGCGGGCCGTGATGTCGATGCCGCGCAGGATGGGCTCCTCGGCGCCGGGGTAGCCGAAGTCGGCGCCCCTGAGCTCCAGGTGGCCGTGGCGGCGCAGTTCACGCACCGAGGCGTCGGGCCGCGGCGGCACCACACTCGAATCGGTGCCGAGCACTTCCTGGATGCGCTCGGCGCACACCTCGGCGCGCGGCATCATCATGAACATGAACGTGGCCATCATCACGCTCATCACGATCTGCATCAGATACGCGAGGAACGCGGTCAGGTCACCGATCTGCATGCCGCCGCTGTCGATGCGGTGCGCGCCGAACCAGACCACGGCGATCGACGCGACGTTCACGATCGTCATCACGAACGGGAACATCAGCGCCATGATCCGGCCGGTGGCGACCGACACGTTCGTCAGGTCCCGGTTCGCGGCTCCGAACCGGTCCTTCTCGAAGTCGTCGCGCACGAAGGCGCGGATCACGCGGTTGCCGGTGATCTGCTCGCGCAGCACCCGGTTCACCGTGTCCAGCTTGACCTGCATGGACCGGAACAGCGGCCGCATCTTACGGATGATCAGCGACAGGACGATCGCCATGACGGGCAGCACGGCGAGCAGCACGCCCGACAGCGGCACGTCCAGGCCGAGCGCCATGACGACGCCGCCGACACACATGATCGGCGCCGAGGCCACCAGCGTGAACGTCATCAGGGCCAGCATCTGGACCTGCTGCACGTCGTTCGTGGTGCGGGTGATCAGCGAAGGGGCGCCGAACTGGCCGACCTCGCGGGCCGAGAAGGACTGCACGCGGTCGAAGATCGCGGCCCGCAGGTCCCGGCCGACCGCCGCGGCGGTCCGCGCGCCGAAGTAGACGGCGCCGGTGTTGCAGACGACCTGGACGACGGTGACGCCCAGCATCAGGGCGCCGAACTCCAGGATGTAGCCGGTGTCGCCGTTCACGACACCGTTGTCAATGATGTCGGCGTTCAGGGTGGGCAGATACAGCGAGGCGCAGGTCTGCAGGAACTGCAGCAGCACCAGGAGTCCGATGGGTTTCTTGTACGGACTCAGGTGGGTCCGCAGAAGTCTTATGAGCACGCTCGGTCTCTCGGGGTCGGCGGTAGTGGGCGGAGCGGTGTTCGGGGAGGGGGATCGATCCGCGCCGACGCCGAAACGGCGACGCATGGACCCCTATCGTCGAACACTCCACCCGCGTTACCTCAACCGAATTAACCAAGAGCACTCAAAGGATCGGCGGACCCGGAGCTTCCGGAACGCCGGGAGACCGGGTCCCTCAGGCGAACGCGCCGGGGTGGATCTGGTCCCGTACGGCCCGGTACTGCTGCCGCACCGCCTTGCCCACCGGCAGTTCGTCGCCCGCCTCGAAGACCTGCGCGGCCGCGCCCTGCCACTGCGGCAGCTGCCCGTTCAGCGCCCACGCGGCCTGTCGCGCCGCACCGATCGCCGCGTAGTCCGCGGGCTGCGGCACCACGACCTGCGCCTCGAAAAGGGCCGGCGCCACGCTCTGCACGGCCGGCAGCTCGGCGGCGGCGCCCAGCAGGAACACCCGCCGGATCTCCACGCCACGGCCCCGCAGCACGTCCATGGCGTCGGCGAGCCCGCACACCATGCCCTCGAACGCCGCCCGCGCCAGATGCTCCGGCTTCATGGACTCCCGGCGCAGCCCGCTCAGCGTCCCCGCGGTGTGCGGCAGATTCGGCGTCTTCTCGCCCTCCAGATAGGGCAGGAGTACGAGTCCGTGGGCGCCCGGCGTCGACTTCATGGCCAGCTCGGACAGCTCCTCAAGGCCTCCGTCGAGCCCCAGCATGTCGACCGTGCCCCGCAGCGCCCGTACCGCGTTCGACGTATGGACCACCGGCAGGTGCATTCCGGTCGCGTCGGCGAGCGAGGTGATGGAACCGCTGGAGTCCACGAGCGCCTCATGGTGCACGGCCATCACGGAGCCCGAGGCCCCGAGGGAGACCACGGCGTCCCCGGACTGCACGCCGAGCCCGAACGCGGCGGCCATCGTCTCCCCGGTCCCGGCCGAGATGACCAGGCCCTCCGGGGTCCGCCCGGCCGCCTCACCGGGGCCGATCACCTCCGGCAGCGCCACCTGGTGCCCGAGCGCCAGCTCCACCAGATCGGGCCGCCACGTGGCGCTCGCCGCCGACCAGTACCCGGTGCTCGAGGCCCCGCCACGGTCGGTGGTCCGGCGCGCGGGCCGGCCGAGGAGCTGCCACACCAGCCAGTCGTGGGCCTGCATCAGGGCGGCCACCTGCTCGGCGCTCGAAGGCTCGCTCCGCGCCAGCCAGCGCAGCTTGGTCACCGGCAGCGCCGCCTGCGGCACGCTCCCCACGGCCTCGGCCCACGCCTCGCGCGAGCCGAGCCGGTCGACCAGGTCGGCGGCCGCGACCTGCGCCCGCTTGTCCCCGCCGACCAGCGCCGGGCGCACGGTATTGCCGTGCGCGTCCAACGGCACCACGGTGTTCTGCTGCGCGGAGACCCCGATGGCCTGCACGCCTTCGAGCAGCCCTCCGCCCGCGGCCTCGCCGAGCGAGAGAAGCCACGCCTGGGGATCCACGTCGGACGGCCGTCCGCCGCCTTCCGGTGCCTCCAGCGGGTGCGGGGCATACCCCTGCCGCAGCACGGCCCCGGTGTCGGCGTCACAAACGACTATGCGCGTAAATTCGGGCGAACTGTCCAGCCCGGCGACTATCCCCATGACTGAAATACTGCCGTACCGCCGGACGCTTCTGTGCCGTCAGGTGTTGCTGGTGCCCCAGTCGTCGGTCGCCGCGCCGTCCCCCGGGCCGCCGCGCTCGCGCAGCGTGCGCACCCGGCCGGCGACCGAGTCCGGGACCTTGCTCTCGACCTTCTCGCTCACCGAGTGGAAGGCCTTGCCCGCGACGTTGCGCGTCTGCTGCGCCGCCGTCTCCGCCGTATTGCGCACGGCCGGGTTCTGGGCGATCTCCCGCGCGGACTTCTTCAGCTTCTCGTAACGCTCCCTGCCGGCCCTCGTGCCCAGCACGTATCCCAGGGCCAGACCGGCGATGAATGTGAGCCGATAGCGCATGGTCGGCCACCCTTTCCGTAGCGAGGCTTCGTGGTCGGTGCGGTCACCGTCGAACTTGTTGATCACCTGAGGGGTACCGATTGGCGGAGCACCCCCCTCCTTGCGCTAATGTATGTGTCGCAGCGAGCGCACGCCGCCTGGGGAGTACCCAGGTGAGTTCGTTCGATGCGACGAGGTCATTCCCCTGTAGCTCAATTGGCAGAGCAGTCGGCTGTTAACCGGCAGGTTACTGGTTCGAGTCCAGTCGGGGGAGCTCGATCTCTCGTAGCTCAATTGGCAGAGCAGCCGACTGTTAATCGGCAGGTTACTGGTTCGAGTCCAGTCGGGAGAGCTGTGAACAAGTCCCTCCGGAGCCCCCTCCGGAGGGCTTTTTCTTGCCTGGTGGAACCACCGGCTCGACAGGGGAGTCCTCATGGTCGTGCAGAGCCGGACCATCCGAGGCAGGAGATCGTATGAGCGGCTATGCTGCGGCAGACGGCGCGCACACTTGTACGCGCCACGCCGAAACGGGGCGGTAGCTCAGCCGGTTAGAGCAGCGGACTCATAATCCGTCGGCCGTGGGTTCGAGTCCCACCCGCCCCACCGTATGTACGTGGCGCAGAAACGATGCGACCGGCTCGTACGCAAGCTGATGGCCCGTCACGGAAGCCGTGACGGGCCATTCGGCGTTTCTGTCAGTCGGCCAGCGGGTTCAGGGCCATTGGCTGGATCCGGCCCTCCAGCATCTCGCCGAGGCCCCGCACCGCGCACACGTCGGGGCGCTCGGCGATGTGCACCGGGACGCCCGTCGCGGACCGCAGCATCTGGTCGAGCCCCGGCAGCAGGGCGGAGCCGCCGACCATCATGATGCCGCGCTCCGCGAGGTCGGCGACCAGGTCGGGCGGGCAGTCGCGCAGCACCCTGCCGATGCCGTCGAGGACGGCGGTCAGCGGGGTGTGGATCGCGCTGCGGACGGCGGCCGTGTCCACGTGCACGGAGCGGGCCAGGCCCGTCGCCACGTCGCGGCCGTGGATCTCGGTCTGCTCCGGGCCCAGCGGGGTGAGCCCGTTGCCGCTCAGGGCGAGCTGTAGGGGGCGTACGGACTGGGAGGGCAGCATCAGCGCGTGGTGCTGGCGCAGGTGCTGGACGACCGCGTGGTCGATGGCGTCGCCGCCAACGGGGATGCGGGCGGCCGTCACGATCGAGCCGAGCGAGAGGACCGCGATCTGCGTGGTGGCCGCGCCGCAGACGATGATCATCGTGGCCTCGGGCTGCTCCACCGGGAGGCCGCAGCCGACCGCGGCCGCGATCAGGGTGTCGACCAGCTCCACGCGGCGGGCGCCGAGGCCGACGAGGGTCTCGACGGCGGCGCGCTGGGCCAGCGGGTCCGCGTCGTGCGGCACGGCGGCCGCGGCGCGGAGGCGGGGCTTGCGGCGAAGGGTGCGGCGGAGCTTGTCGCCGAGCAGGTGGCGCAGCATCCGCTGGGCCATCTCGATGTCGACGACCGTGCCACCGGAGACCGGGCGCACGACGCGGATGTAGTGCGGGGTGCGGCCCGTCATCCGCTCGGCGAACTCGCCGACCGCGATCAGCGCGCCGGTGCGGGTGTTGACCGCCGCCGCGCTCGGTTCATCGACGACGAGGCCCGCGCCCTTCACGTACACGCGGGTGCGCGCGGCACCCAGATCGACGGCGAAGTGGCAGCGGCGCAACTGCTCCAGACTGGCGGTCATGGCAGATCCTCCCGAGAGCGCGGACCGTAGTGGGCTCGCCGGGCGGCGACCCTTCTGGCATCCTGCGGTCGCGCGCGGGAGGTCGCCCGCTGGAGTAGGCCGGGTGGGTCTGGAACGGTCCGGAAACACCGGGGCGCCGCCTCCCGTGGGACGTGGGAGACGGCGCCGCTTCGGTGTCCGACGGTGCTACACCAGCCAGCCGAGGAAGTGGGCGAGGCCGGCGACGATGTCGGTGATGACGTTCATGTGACGCGTTCTCCTAGCGATGATGCAAAGTGCACTGGTGGTGCAAAGTGCATATGGGACTTGGGACTTGAGATGTGCATCGCGATGCGGTCGCTACGGTCTGCAGCCCGTTGCTTGCGCTCCGTAAGCATCGTTCGTCGCGGGTCGGCGGCGCAAACTTCTGGGCGACGATCACCTGTTCCAGGGAACAACTGCGCCACTGTTCGTTTTCGGCGTTCGTTTATCTTTTTGGCTGCTTCTACGCCTCGTACCAGCGCTGAAGCAGTCCCCACGTGAACTCCGCCCGCACCTCGCGGGGCGTCCCCGACTCGTCGGGGGCGCGGAACGCCAGGCCCCAGCGGGTGGGCGCCGAGCCTTCGAGGGGGCGGGCCGGGGCGAAGGCGCGGGCCGCCTCGTCCACCGTGCAGGACCAGGGCGTCAGATCGGCGAGGGTGCGCAGGGCCGGGCCCGGGGTGCCCGGAGCGCGGATCAGCCACTCGTTCCAGATCCCGCCCGTGGGTGCGAGCAGCACCTCGAAGCGCAGGTCGGGCCAGAGCGGCACCGGCCACAGCAGCGCCTCGCACTCCAGGTCGCCGACCTTGCGGATCAGGGTGCGCTCCGGGGCGCCGAGCACGGACCGGTAGCGGGAGACCGCTCCCCGCGCGTGACGCGAGTGCAGCTTCGCCTGCCAACGGCGGTTCGCCTCCCGCATGTCGGCGACGGCGACTCCGAGGTCGGCGCGGGCGGTCTCCACGAGCTCCGGGTTGTGGTCGGCCATGCGGCGCAGCAGGACCAGTTGGAAGTCCAGCGGAGTGAAGGGGTCAGCGGGGCGTCCTGGCATGCGCCCCATGGTGGCGTACGCCGCCGGGGGCCCGCCCGTCCGGCAGGAACAGCACCGAGTTCACGTACCGCGGCCGGCGCCCGGCCGGGGTGAGGGCCCGGCGCAGCAGGCCCTGCGACGCGATGTGGGAGGTGCCGCGCTGATGGGCCGCCAGATCGTAGGAGGGCAGCGGCAGCCAGTCGGTGTCGGCGCCGGCGGATGGCAGGACCCAGCCTTCGTAGCCCTGCGCCCGCAGATGGTCGACGACCGGGGCGATCGGCTGGATACGGGTCTCCAGCTCGATGAAGAGGGCGGGTCGGTCGTGGGCGAGCAGGGCGCGGGCGCCGCGCAGCACCCGCAGCTCCGCCCCGTCCACGTCGACCTTGATGAAGTCCACGTCGTGGAGGGCGAGTTCGTCGAGCGTCACGCAGGGGACGGCGCGGCCGGACGGCGCGTGCAGGCCCTCGCGGCGCACGAGCGACGACACTCCGCGTTCGCCGCGCTCGTCGTGCGGCGGTTGCCACAGCGGGGCCGTACCGGGGCGGTCGCTGGCGGCCGCCCGCACGACCCGTACGTTCGCCGGAGCGGAGGCGGCGAGCACCCGGGCCAGGTGCGGGACCGGTTCGAGGGTGATCACGCGGCGGGCCGGGCCCGCGAGGCGGTGGGTCCACGGGCCGTACCAGCCGCCGACGTCCACTGCCGTGCCGCAGGAGCCCGCGGCGGGCAGCATGTCGGCGAGCCGGGTCAGCTCCGGCTCGAAGCGCGGGTACAGGGCGCGGGCCGTCGCCGCGGTCAGCCGGGCCGGCAGCCAGGGGGCGATCCGGGCGGCGAGCGTCGTCATGGCAGGGCCCGCTTCGCCCGTTGCAGGAGCTGTTCGTGCTCGCCCTCCGGGACCTGTTCGCCGGACGAAGGGAGGAGTTGCGGGATGCCGTCGACGATGGGGTAGCGGCGGTGCAGCCGGGGGTTGTAGAGGCAGTCGCCCGCGACTCCTTCCGGTGCGGGCAGCAGGAGCAGCGGCCCCTTGTCGAGCGGGCAGGCGAGGATCTTGAGCAGCGGGTCGTCAGGGTTCATTCGGGAGCAACTCCCTTGGCTCTTGGTCGGGTTGTGGGGAGGCGTCGTGTTTCGGCATCAGGAGGAGCACGGCGACCGCGAGGGCCGTGCCCGTCACGCGCAGCGTCAGGGGCACCGGTTCGTGGGGGAGCGACTCGCCGAACGCGAGCGTGCCGAGGACCGCCGTGAACAGGCAGGTCACCGTCGTGCACACCGGGACGATCAGCGAGGCGCGGCAGCGTTGCAGGGCCGCCTGCGACATGACGAGCCCGAACGCGCCCGTGCACATCAGCAGATACGGGTACGGCGAGGTGAGCAGGGCCGGGATGTCCGGGAGCACGCCCGACACACCTTTGATGGCGAGCGAGCTGACCCCGTAGAGCAGGCCCACCGCGACCCCGTACTCGACGCCCGTGGTCGGGAGCCGGTGGCGGTGCCGCGCGCGGCGCTCCGCGGCGGCGTACAGGGACAGGCCCGCCGCCAGCGACGGCACGCACACCAGGAGGATGAGGGGCGCGGGCGAGGTGTGCCCCACCGCGTCCGCGTTCTCCTCGTTCCCCTGGAGCGAGAGCACCACCATGAGCAGCGCCGCCAGGATCGCGGCGATGGCGTAGCGCTCGCGGCCCGAGGTGCGTTCGCCGAGGAGCCGGGCCGACAGGAGCAGGAGCAGCACCAGGCCGGAGACGAAGATGCCCTGGGCCGCGGCGATGGGAAGCGTTCGGTAGACGGCGAGTTGGGCGCCGAAGCCGGAGGCCAGGGCGATGGAACCGGCCAGCCACAGCGGGCTCGTCACCACCTGGCGCAGGAGGTGGGCCGGGCGGCGCACGCTCACCTCGGGCAGGCTGGTGAGGGCCCGCTTCTCCAGGACGAAGCCGACGCTGTAGAGCGTGTTGGCGAGCAGTGCCGCGCCGACTCCCCATGCCACGGCGGGCATCGCCCCTCACGTCCTTCGCGCGTGCAGGAGAAGGATCGAGGCGAGGGAAGGGGCCGCGCAGGCGAGCCGGTCGAGGGGGCGGAGCGGGCGTGGCACTCCGTGGAACGGTGCCCCCGCGAGGCGTACGACCTCGAAGCCCGACGCGGCGACGAACTCCCGCAAGGCGCGCGGCGTGTAGAGGCGCAGATGGCCCACGACCTCGGTGCCCGGCCTGCCGTGGATCGCGCGCAGGCTCACCTCCGAGAAGACGGGCTGCACTCCGGCGAGGAGCAGCGCCCGGTTGTACCAGGCGGCCAGGTTCGGGGTGGACAGCATGAGATGGCCGCCCGGGCGAAGAACGCGGCGGATCTCGTCGAGCGCGGCGTCGGGGTCGACGAGGTGCTCGACAACCTCGGAGAGCAACACCGCGTCGGCGGATGCGTCGGCGAACGGCAGTCCGTGGCCCGTCAGTTCACCGCGTACGACCCCGGGGACGCGGCGGGCCGCGCGGCGCAGCGCGTCCTGTGACCAGTCGACGCCGATGAGGCGGTGGCCGTCGGTGCCGGGGAGGAGGCGGGCGGTGGTGGCCGCGGCCGTGCCGTCGCCGCAGCCGATGTCCAGGACGGTGGCGTGGCGGGTGCCGGACAGGGCGGCGGCGAGGATGCGGGCCTGGCGGCGGGTGCGGGGGGTGCCGGAGGCCACCGGGACGGCCGGGTTCTCGTAGAAGTCCCTCAAGTCCTTTGGTGGGGACTCGGGTTCGGGGTGCGTTGTCGTTGTCATGGTGCCTCCTCCTGCGTCGCGTGGAGGTGCTGCTCGAACAGGTCGCGCAGGCGGGCCCCGTCGCCGGGGCCGAGCAGCGTGCGCGACCAGCGCAGGGCCAGGTGGAGCCGGCCCGCCGTGGCCGCCGTCGTGAAGGTGAGGCCGCGCGGCATCCGGGCCGGGGCTGAGAACCAGACGGCGCGGGCGTGGCCGCCGTCGCCGAAGTCCAGCGGGTACGGGATGCGGCCGATGTTGCTGAGCAGGGTCGTCGACGTCCACGGGGCAGCTGCCGTGCGCAGGGCGCGGGTGGCGGCGGCGCGCCAGGCGACCGGGGCGTAGGGGCTGGTCAACAGGGCGGCGCCGTGGCCGAGTTGGGGGCGTGGTTGGCCTTTGAGCGCGGCTGTGCGGGTGGCGGTGAGGCGGAGGAGGGTGGGGGTCGGTGAGCTCAACTCGGTCGGGGTGAGCGCTACTTCTACCAGGCGGGTGCCGTTGCCGATGGGCATCGTCGTGTCGCGCGGGCGGTCGTCCACCGGCATGGTGACGCGCAGGGGGCGGTGGGTGTGGTGGGTGCCGTGCTCCTCGTTCCAGTCGGCGATGGTGCGGGCCGTGGCCACCATCAGCTGGTCGTTGACGGTGTACGGGGCGCCCTTGGGGCGGCGGGGCACCGACAGCTCGGTGACCAGGAGGCCGTTGCCGGGGCGGGGGTCCGGGGTGCCGGTCGCCACGCGGGCGGGGCGGGACCAGGGGGACGGCTGGGCCTCCGGTGGCGGGGGAGGTGGTTGCGGTGCGCCGCCGGGGGGCGGGGAGTTGTCGCGGCCTCCGTACAGTTCCGCCGCGGTGGCGATGACGCGGAGGCAGGCGGGGCCGTCGAGGGCCGTGTGGTTGATGGTGAGGAACAGCACGGTGGTGTGTGTGAGCGGGTGCTCCACCGCCTCCAGGCGTACGGGTGGGGAGGCGGTGAGGGGTGGGGCCTCGGCGAGGGAGCGGGTGCGGGCCTCGTGCAGGGCGTTCGGGGTGGGGGCCGGGAAGGAGACGGAGGGGGTGTCCGGGGTCGGGGTCAGTTCCCACTCGTAGCGGCGGCTGTACCAGGGGCGGGGGGCCTCGCGCATGAGGATGCGGGGGTGGTGGTGGAGGGCGTTCGTGAACGCGGTGGTGAGGCGGGTGGGGTTCAGGGTGCCGGTGAGGTGGATCTCGATGTGGACGGTTTCCGGTTCGCGGTCCTGGAGGCAGTGGCGGGAGACCTCGTCGACGGTCGGGAAGGGGATTCGGCTGGGCCGATTGCTGTGGTTGCCCCGGGTGGGGCGGTCCAGGGCGGTCATGGGGTGGCGCCCTTCCGTGAGGTCTCGGCCGACTCGGTCGAGGTCGCGGGGCTCTGCCCCGGACCCCGCTCCTCAATCGCCGGAGGAGCTTGAATAGTTGGACTCTGCGCCTCATGTGGCGGCAAGGCTTGATTGGCTGGGCCCCGCGACTCAATCGCCGGCGGGGCTGAATGAACCGTCACCAGTGCTGCGAACAGGGCCAGTAGCGCCAGGAGTTGGGGAGTCGCGCCGTATGCGCCCGATCCCTCCCGGACCGGTTCGCCCGCTCCCGTCGCCGCCACCACGCCAGCCGCCGTCATCGCCGCGAACGCGATCGGGACCAGGAGGGCGTGGCGTTTCCAGGCGAGGAGGGCGAGGGCCGGGACCAGGGCCGCCCAGGGGCCCGCGATCACGATGCCGATGGCCGTGAGGAGGGCCGTGCCGATGATCCAGCCGGGCGCCGGCGGCGGGGCCGGGGGCGCCGCTTCCGTGTCCCGCCTGCGCCACAGGCAGAGCGCGCCCAGTGCCAGGATCGCCGCGCCCGATGCGAACAGGCCGATCTCGTACGTGCGGGCCGGGGCGTAGGAGAGCTTGACCGTGCCGCTCGCTCCGCCGGGGATCAGCCACGCCTGCTGCCAGCCGTCCAGGCGCAGCGAGGACAGCTTCTTGCCGTCGAGGGTCGCCTCCCAGCCGTCGTTGGCGTTCTCGTACATGGTCAGGTACGTCGCCTCGCCCGCGTCGACCCGTACTTCGCGGCGGTCGCCGAGCCAGTCGCGGACCGTGAGGCCGCGGACGGTGGGCGCGGCCTCCGTGGTGGCTGTGGTGTTGGTGAGGGTGATGTCCGTGAGGGAGAGCGGGCCGGAGGGGGAGGTCTTGAGGGTGTGCGGACCCGCCGGGAGGTCCAGGGCCGCGCCGCACGGCTTCACGGTGACCGGGCGGCGTTCCGTCAGGGCGCGCAGGGTGCCGCTCGCGGAGGTGCGGTGGCGGGTGCCGTCGATCGTCACCGTCGGGCCCTTGCCGCAGGGGAGGCTGAACCTGCGCTCTGGCGTGGGCTGTTCGACGCGGTAGGCGTCGAGGGTGGGGATGTAGGCCTCGGTCAGGCCCACGGGGAGCTGCAGGTCCTTGTCGGCGACCGGGTTGTGGACCTTGAGCGGGGCCGACTTCGTGATGGTGATGTCCAGGCGGTTCGTGGTGATGGGGTCGAAGCGGGCCACTCCGTTCTCGTCGACGCCGGCCACCGCCGCGCCGTCCGGGCTGCTGATCTCGATCTTCTCGGGGCGGGTGGTGAGGCCGCCGGCCCCGGCGAGGACGAGGGTGGAGACGGGCTGCTTGTCCGGCCAGCGCAGGTGGATCGTGGGGTCGTCGCCCGCGATCCAGGCCGTCGTCAGATCGCCGTCGGTGAGGTTGCGGGGCGTGGTGTTGAGGCCGAGTTCGGCCGTGGAGTCCGCGGTCGCCGTCATCTTGCGGCGCTGGTCGGGGGCCAGGTCGTAGAGGAGCTTGTCGAGCGCGGGGCCGGGGGTGGGGGCGGCCTTCGCCTCGAAGTCGTACGTGGATTCGCCGGTCGTCGTGAAGACGCGGTTCAGGGAGCGCTCGGTGTCGGTGAGGGTGAGGCCGCCGTCGCTCGTGGCGCGGTGGAAGGAGTACTGGTCGGCCTGCTCGGAGTCGGCCGGGAGGCGCAGCGCGCGGGTCGCCCGGACGCCGGGGATGTCGATGGACGTGAATCCGGCGCCGGTCAGGCCGGGGCGGGCGCGCTGCGCGTCGAGGATCGTCACGCGCAGCCAATTCGCCGTACCGGAAGGAGACTTGATCTTCTGGCGTTTGCCGTTCGGCTGGATGTTGGCCGTCGTGGAGCCCTTGTCCGTCTCGATCCGTACGCGGGTCGGGGCCGCCCGCACGTTGTTCTGCGGCAGTGGTGTCAGGTGGATGGTGGCGGGGATCCGCGTCGGTTCGGAGAAGTCGATGCGCGCCCATTCGCCCTTGGCGGAGTCGGGGGCGCCTTCCGCCCACGCCGTGTCGGGGTCCTTGTCGAAGGCGTTGACCGGGTCGAACTGGGGGAGGTGCAGCAGCCAGTTGCCGCTGGAGGAGGCTGTCACCGAGCGGGCGCCCCGGATGTCGGCCGTCGTCTGATGGGCGATGCCGTCGGTCGGGAGGATCTGCTTCGGCTCCTCGCCCGGGTTCTCGGAGGCGTTCGGGCTGTTGCGTTCCTTCGGCGTGTACGGGTACGAGGTGTTGGTGTTGACCAGGCCGAAGCGGGTGTCCGCGCGGCGCAGGCCGTCGGCGGCGATCTTCAGGGCGGGGTTGCCGATGCCGGGGTGGTTGTCGCCGGTCAGGACGGCGGGGCGGTTCAGGAAGGACGGGTCGGAGGAGAGCCGGAGCAGGGCCTCGGGGCCGCCGCTGACCTCCGCCGTGTTCTGGACCGGGAGCAGGCCCGCCTGGCCGGGACGGTCGGAGGCGTCGCGCGGCGCGTAGATCTCGACGGCGCGGCTGCGCGGGTACAGGCCCTCGATCTGGACCGGCGTCTTCTCCGCGATGCGGCCGCCCGTGACCTTGGGGCCGAACCCGGTCACCCGCTCATAGCCCGACTCGGTCAGCGTCCGCTTGACCGTGGCTGTCGGGACGTAGCCGAACTGGTCGGGGTCGAGATCGCCGCGGACCACCACGTAGTGCAGGCCTGAGCGGCTCAAGTAGTCCTGGAGACCCGGTACTTGGGTGCCGCTCATCAGGGCCTGTTCGACGGCGTCCATGGCGCGCCGGTTGCCGCGGGTGCCGAACGGGACGTAGTCGCGCTGTGCCCAGCGGGAGTCGGCGAGCACGTCGAGCGGCTGGTCGATGGGGGAGCCCCAGGTGTAGATGCCGTGGGCGGTCGCGGGCACGACGAGGGCGCGGGAGTCCGGCGAGTACTTCTTCAGCCAGTCGGCCGTCGTCTCCCAATACGTGGGGAGCTTCTGGAACGCGCCCGGTTGCAGGATCGAGCCGTTGAGGTACGGCCAGGCGAGGCCCGGCACGATGAGGATCGCCGCGATCAGTGTGGCGTACCGCCTCCCGCGCACGGGACGGGCGCCGCGCGGATTCGCGGCCACGCCCACGAGGTGGACGATGCCGAGCACGAGGGCCAGTGCAAGCCCGCTCTGGAACTTGTAGACGTTGCGGAACGGGGCGAGGCCCCCGTCCAGCCACGACCGCACCGTGTCGTGGAAGGGCGCGCCGAGTGAACCCCCGTAGCCGGCAAGGGTGATGAGGGCCGCGGCCATCACGGTGAGCAGCAGCCAGCGGCGCTCCGGGATGTCGCGGCGTGCCAGGCCCGCGAGGCCGAGCGCGGCGGCGAGCGCCGAGCAGACGATGACGACCACCGACGTCGCCACGGCCCAGCCGGCGGGCAGCCAGGCGTCGCCCAGGTGCAGGTACGCCACCCAGTTCCCGGAGCCGCGCAGCGTCTCCGTCGCCGACATGGTGTCCGTCGTGGTCTGTGAACTCTCCACGAACGGAAGGAAGTTCTCGCCGTGGATGCCGAGCAGGACGAGCGGGATCGTCCACCAGGCCGTCGCCAGGACCACGGAGGGGGCCCACCACGCGATCTGGCGGCGCTTGCGGGCGGACGGCGGCCGGGAGAGCAGATACAGGCCGACGGGAAGGAGGGAAGCCAGCGTCGAGGCCGCGTTCACGCCGCCCATGAATGGGATCAGGAGTGCCGAGCGGGTCGCCGAAATGCGGGCCGTCGTACGGGGGTTGGTGAGCGGCAGCAGTACCCATGGCAGGAACGCGCCCGGCAGCGCCGCCGCCGACGTCGAGCCGACGACGATCGTGAACGTCGGCCACAGCGCGTACGCCACCGCGCCGAGCAGGCGGCTTCCCGACGTGCCGATGCCGAGACGCTCGGCGAGGCGCAGGGCGCCCCAGAAGGCGACGGTCACGACGATCGACATCCACAGCCGCTCGGCCAGCCACACCGGGACCTGCAACAGATCGGTCAGGCCGTAGTACGGCAGCATCGGGAACGCGTAGCCGATGTACTGGTCGGAGATCCCGCCGAAACCGGCTCTGTCGTGCCACAGCTCCCCGAGGTCACCGAGGAACTTCCAGGGATCCTGTGAGACGCCGAGCTTCGTCTCGAACGTCGCACGCCCCGGTTGCACCGCGCAGAACGCGACGAACGACACGGCCCAGAACGCGAACAGCCAGCGGCGCGGACGCGCACCCGGCTCGGGGTCCGGGTGCGTCGCCGCGGCCGGTGGGGCCTGGACCATGGTCGTCATGGGGGACACCGCCTGAGGATGAGGAGGAGGTTCCAGGTGGCGAACTCGCGCACGCCGGGGACCCGCGTGACCGACTCCGCGAGGAACGGCCAGTAACGGGAACGCGCCGCGACGACCGACACGTCGTCGCGGGCGCGCACATGGCGCAGGGTGGGGCCGATGTGATGGGCGAAGAGGTTCTCGCCGAGGGTGTGCTTGGGCGCGCGGCCGGTGCGCCGCCGGTAGCGGGCCTGCGCGCGGTCGGCGCCCAGATAGTGCCAGGGCGCCCACTCGTGACCGCCCCACGGGGACAGCCAGTTGGTGAACGCGACGTAGATCAGGCCGCCCGGCTTCGTGACCCGGATCAGCTCGCTCACGAACGTGTCGCGGTCGGCGACGTGCTCCAGGACGTTCGAGGAGAACGTGACGTCCGCCGACGCGTCGGGCAGCGGCAGCAGATAGCCGTCCGCGACCACCGTGCCGGCCGGCGGGTCCTGGCCCAGTTCGGTGGTGTCCGGCTCGAAGAGGAGGGCCTGCGCGCCGCGCGCCCGGAACTCGCGCGTGAAGTGCCCGCTGCCGCCGCCCACGTCCACGACGACCTTCCCCGCCACCTTCCCGTACGCCTCCACCTGGTCGGCGGCGTCCCGGGCGAGCAGCGCGTAACAGGTCTCGGGGTCGCGCTGCTCGCGCAGGAACGCCTTGAAGAGGGTGAGGGACCGGCTGAACGACGGGTCCTTGAAGCCGGTGACCCCGGCCACCACCGTCATGGCGCCCGGCCCATGAGGGGCTCAGACACGGGCCCCCACCGCCTCCGCCGCCACCGCGGAGAACTGCCGCACGGTGTGCGCCCACCGGTAGCCCGCGGCCCGTTCCTGGGCCGCCTTGCCCATCAGCTCGCGGCGGTGCCCGGACAGGGCGAGCGTGCACCAGGCCGCCGCGAAGGAGGACTCGCCGCGCGCGAGCAGTCCGGTGGCGCCGTCCTCGACGGAGTCGCGCACTCCGGGCACGTCGAAGCCGACCGCCGGTGTGCCGCGCGCCGCCGCCTCGGTGACGACCAGGCCCCAGCCCTCGACGGCCGAGGGATGCAGCAGCAGCCAGGCCTCGCAGAGCAGGCGGTGCTTCTCGGCCTCGGAGACGTGTCCGGTGAACTCGACGCCTTCGCCCGCCAGTTGGCGAAGGCGCGGCGCCTCGGGTCCGTCCCCGACGATCACGAGCCGGCCGCCCGTCACCGGACGCACCCGTTCCCACAGGCGCAGGAGCAGGTCGATCCGCTTGTACTCGACGAGCCGGCCCATCGCCAGGAACAGCGGGTCCGGGGAGCGGTCCGCGCACGGACCCGGCTCCTCGACGCCGTTCGGCACGAGGCGGATCCGGTCCTGGTCCACGCCGATGGCGTGCAGTGCGTGCGCCGTCGACGGCGAGACGGCCACGAGCAGATTGCGGCGCTGGGCGCCGGAGAGCGCCCAGTGCTCAAGTCTTCGGCCGAGGTGGGCGGCGGGTGCGAGCGGTCCGCGAAGGCGCATCCGCCACAGGTCCGTGTGGACGTGGTTGACCAGGCAGAGCGTGGGGCCGCGGTGCCACAGCGGGGCCAGGTACGGCATCCCGTTGCAGACCTCGACGAGTAGATCGCAGTCGCCGACCTGGCGGGCGAAGGCCGAGCGGGCCCGCAGGTAGTGGGCGTGCTCGCCGCCGGCGGAGACGACCCGGTAGTCGCGGAAGGCCGCCGGGCCGCCGCACAGCAGCGTCACCTGGTGGCCCCGGCGGGTCAGTCCTTCGGCGAGTCGGTCGACCAGGAGCTCGGAGCCGCCCGCGGCCGGGTTGCCGAGGTCGCGGTGGGCGAGGAACACGATGCGGCGCGGGTGTGGGGGGTCGTGTCGCGGATGCCGTGCGCCGGGTGGAGCCGTGGCGCGCAGCGGGAGGGGCACGTGCTGGGGCATGGGTGCTCCAACTCGTCGGGCGTACGCGGGTGTTCAGGCGTACTTGGGCGTACTGGGAGGTACGGTGCCGAAGCTGTGCGGAGCTTGTGCACGGGGTGGGGAGGGACAGTTTTCGCCCCGCTGTTCGATGCGGCTACTCACCCGCGTGACAAGTTTCGGTCCGTATTTGACTGACGTACCGTCACATCGTGGACGTTTCCAGGGTCGTCGGGGACGTATCGGGATCCGGACGCTGTGACCCTTCCGGCTCCGGCCTGCCACCCCTGCCCCGTACGACGAACACGAGACCGGCCGCCACGAGCAGCACACCCAGACCACCCGCCACCAGCGGCAGCGTCGTACCGAGCAGTGTGAGCCGGTCGTTGTCGTCCTTCGCCAGGGCCACCTGGTCGCGCTGCGTGGCCGGGGTGAAGGCGATCCTCCGGCTGTCCAGGAGCACCGCCGCGTCCTTGTCCTCGCCGGGCGCGCGCAGCGTCTTGCGGGGGCCGATGGCCGCGTGGATGACCCGGCCCGTGCGCTGGTCGACGACGAGTTCGACGCCGTGGTTGGCGTACCACTCCTCGGCGAGGACCTGGCTCTTGTTCGGCTGCCCCACGATCCGGCCCGGCACGAGCCGGGAGCCGGTCCTGGCGGCGGGGACGGTGCCGGTGAACCGGTAGCCCTCGTAGCCCTGCACCTTGGTCGTGCCGCTGAAGCGGAGCGGGACCGTCGCGCCGAGCGTGTTGTCCCACCAGGTGTAGGTGCGCTTTTGCACATTGAAGGGGAACTTCAGGTAGGCCTCGCCGCTGAAGGAGGGCTGCTCGCCGCAGCAGTGCACGGGAGCGTTCGTCCTCCGGTCGGTGACCCAGCGCTCCAGGGTCCACTGCAGCGCGTCGTGCGGATCGGCCGCCGGGAGGGTCTTCGCGGTGTCGACGGACGTCGTGACGTCCCACACCGCCCGGCCGCTGCGTTCGCTCTCGGCCACGTCGCCGCGGGCCTGTCGGGTGATGATCAGCTTGCGGTCGCGCACGGTCCTGATCTTCGCGGTGTCGAAATAACTGCCGGTTCCGGTGAACACGGTCGTCGTGTCGACGTCGACGGGGGTGCGCTCGGCACGCGGTTCGACGTACCAGGCGAGCAGGGCCGCCAGGACGAGGAGGAAGGTGCCGAGACCCGTCATGACCAGCGAGTTCGGTGAGGCTGTACGGCGCATCCGGCACTCCTGGGAGAAGGGGCTTCGCGTGCTGTTACGCGGTCGGCCGGTGAGGACCCTTCTGACGGATCGGGCAACCGACGACAATGCAGCAGATGTGCGTGCCAGGGCCCGCGACTCCAGCAGGATCCGTCAGAAGGGTCCTTTGGGCCGGGAACCGTAGACGTACCCTTGACGAAGTGTCAATGTGCTGCGGAGACTGGGTACTTGGGACGTGCAGTGCTTCGCGCGTCGCATCGCACGGGTGGGGAACGACCTCTGGAACGACCTCGGGATCACCGACGAGAGGCTGACCCTGCGATGAACCGACTGCTCGCCGCCGCGCTGTCCGCGGCCACGGGAGCCGCGCTCGCCCTCGCGGCCGCCTTCGGCGTGCTCGCGCTGATCAACGTGACGCCGGACCAGCCCAATACGCCCCTGGTGACCTACGAGACGCCCGGCCAAGGGGGCTGATCCGTGCCGGCCACCGCTCGCTCCGCATGGTGCGACGTGCCGCGCCTCCAGGCCAAGCAGTTCGTGGCGCTCGCCCTCGACGAGGCACCCCGGCTCGCCCGGGACATCCTCGACGAGATCCACCGCGAGTTCCCCCAACTGCCCGTCGTGCTCGACGAGTCTGGCGAGGCGGTGGCCCTCGTCGGCATCCGCCGCGCCGTCGAGGACTTCGTGCGCGGCTTCGCCGACGGGGCCGCGGACGGCCTCCCGGAGAGCCATGCCCCGGCCCTCTTCCAGGAGTTCGGACGCGGCCAGTCCCTGCACGGCCGCAGCCTCGACTCGCTCCAGGCGATGTACCGGCTCGGCGTGAAGATGTCCTGGCGCCGCCTCGCCGACATCGGGCAGCGGCTGCACATCCCGCCCCCGGCGATGTACGAACTCGCGGAGGCCGGCTACGAGTACCTCGACGGCCTCGTCGACCAGTCGGTGCGCGGCTACGCAGAGGCCGCCGCCCGGCAGGCCGGCGAGCGTCTGCGTCAGCAGCGCAAGCTGATGGACCTGCTCCTCGAAGGGCGGACCGCCGCACCCCGCGACCCCGTGCAGGCGCTCACCGAACGCGCGGCGCGCGTCGGATGGCCGGTGCCCGCGCACGTCGCCGTCGGCGTGCTGCTCCGGCCCGCCCGCGACGCGGTCGCCCCCGCCGTCGGGTCCGACGTCCTCCTCGACATGGAGCCGGAGCGGCCCCGGCTCGTCCTGTCCGAACCCGACGCGGCGGGCCGCGCCGATCTGCTGCGCCGCGCGCTGTCCGGCTGGACCGGGGCGATCGGGCCGCCCGTCGCGCCCGCCGACGCGGCGAAGTCGCTGCGCTGGGCGGAGGCCGCGGTCGGCCTCATGGAGCGCGGACTGCTGCCCGACGCCGAAGTGGTGCAGTGCACCCAGCACACCCAGGCCCTCGTCCTGCTCCAGCCCGAGGAGCTCGTCGACGATCTCGCGCGGCGCGCCCTCGAACCCCTCGGCCGCTGCGGCCCCGCGCATGCGCGGCGGCTCGCCGAGACGCTGCTCGCCTGGCTGGAGACCCGCGGCGGTGCCCCCGAGGTCGCGGCCCGGCTCGGCGTCCACCCGCAGACCGTCCGCTACCGGCTGCGCCAGATCCGCGAGCTGTGGGGCGATGAGGTCGACGACCCGGACCGCCGCTTCGAGCTGGAACTGGTGCTGCGGGCCAGGCGCCTTCGGGGGGAGCTCGGGCCTGTGTAGACCGTGCGGCCCGTTCAGACCGTGTACAGGGCACGGGAACACCCATTGCCCGGTCAATGCCCCTGCGCTTAGCCTATGTTCGTGATACCGACCGTCCGTTGAAATCTCGAACGACTCGAAACATAGGGAGGGGTCGGTTGTGGGACGTCTCGTGCCAGCCGTGACCCGCGCTCTGGACATACTGGAGCTGTTCCTGGACGGGGACGGCACGCTGTCCGCCCCCGACATCGTCCGCAAGCTACAGCTTCCGCGGACCACGGTCCACGAACTGGTCACCACGCTCGCCGCCCGCCAGTACATCGTGCAGGTCCCGAGCCAGCCGGGCCGCTACCGGCTCGGCGTGCGCCCGTACCAGCTCGGCAGCCGGTACGCCGAGCAGCTCGACCTCGCCGCCGAGGGGCAGCACGTCGCCCGCGACGTCGCGGAGACCTGCGACGAGACCGTCCACGTGGCGATCCTCGAGGGCACCGACGTCATCTACATCGCGAAGGTCGACTCCACGCACGCCGTGCGCATGGTGTCCGCCGCGGGGCGCCGCCTCCCCGCGCACTGCACGTCCGTCGGCAAGATGCTGCTCGCGTCGCTGCCCGACGCCGAGCTGACCGCGCGGATCCCGGACGACGCGGACCTCATCGCCATGACCGAGAACTCGATCACCGACCCGGCGGCCCTGCGCGCGCACCTGGAGGACGTGCGCGAGCGCGGCGTCGCCGTGGAGAGCCGCGAGTCGAACACGGACGTGTCGTGCGTCGCCGCGCCGGTCCGCGACCGCACCAACCGGGTCGTCGCCGCGCTCTCCATCTCCGTACCGATGATCCGCTGGAGCGACGCGCGCGAGGACGAGCTGGCGGGGCTCGCCGCGAAGGGCGCCGCCGACCTCTCCGAGCGCCTCGGCCACCGGGGGGCCGCGCGATGACGGTCCGCGTCGAGGAGGCCGTGCGGGCCTCGGCGGAACTGGGCGAGGGCCCGACCTGGGACCCGGCCGCGGGCCGCGTGATCTGGGTGGACATCCTGAACTCCCGCGTGCACACCTACGAGCCGGGCAGCGGCCGCCGCACCGTCCTCGCCACCGAACAGCACGTGGGCGCCGCCAAGCCGCGCGCGGGAGGCGGCCTGGTCGTCAACCTCCGTGACGGCGTGGGGAGTTACGGCCCGGACGGGGCCTTCGCATGGCTGCACCGCGAGCCCGTCCCCGGCCGGCGCGGCAACGACGCGGCGGTGGCCCCCGACGGCGCGCTGTGGGCGGGCTCGATGCCGTACGACGAGACGCCCGGCGGCGGCAACCTGATCCGCGTCGCACCCGACGGCGCGGTGACCGAGGCCCTCGACGACGTCACGATCTCCAACGGCACCGGTTGGAGCCCCGACGGCGCCCGCATGTACTACGTCGACACACCGACGGGCCGTATCGACGTCTTCGACGTGGACGGTGAACGGATAGGAAACCGCGGGGAGTTGGTGGCCGTCGAGGGCGGAGCGGGCTCGCCCGACGGGTTGACCGTCGACGCGGACGGCTGCGTGTGGGTGGCCCTGTGGGACGGGGGTGCCCTCCGCCGCTACACACCGTCCGGCGCCCTCGACCGCGTCGTACGGCTGCCGGTCTCGCGCCCGACGGCCTGCGCCTTCGGCGGTCCCGACCTGACGGATCTGTACGTGACGTCGGCGCGGGTCGGCCTGGAGCGGCCGGAGCCGCTCGCGGGCTCGCTGCTCGTACTGCCGGGACTTGGGCAAGGGGTGACCCAGGCGGCTTTCGGAGGCTGAGACTTCGGCGAAGCCACTTCCAGGAGGCGGGGGCGTACGGCGTTCGCGTCGTGCGCCCCGTACTTTTTCCCGCGATTCCCGCGCGACCCATTGACGCGGAAGCGCTTCGATTTTACGGTCCCGTTCGAAGTTACGAGCGGCATTCGAAATATCGAACGTAGGGAGGGGCCGGTTGTGGGACGACCTGGCCTGAACCGCAGACAACTCCTCGCAGGTGCGGGCGGGTTGGCGGTCGCGGGAAGCCTGGGATTCGCGGCACTGGGCACGGGCGCCGACGCGCTCGCCTCGGGCGCGGACACCCGCGTGCGCTACTGGAACCTCTTCAGCGGCGGCGACGGCTACAACATGATCTCGATGCTGGACGACTTCCGTAAGGAACATCCGGACGTCGACGTGAAGGACTCCACGCTCCAGTGGGGCACCCCGTACTACACGAAGCTCGCGATGGCCGCCGCGGGCAACCGCGCACCCGACCTCGCGGTGATGCACCTGGGCCGCCTCACCGGCTTCTCGCCCGGCCGCCTCCTGGACCCGTGGGACGTCGGTCTGCTCGCCAAGTACGGCGTGAAGGAGGCCGACTACAACCCCGAGCTGTGGAAGCGTGCGGTGATCGACGGCAAGCTCTACGCGCTGCCGCTCGATATCCACGTACAGCTCTGTTACTACCGCAAGGACGTGCTGAAGAAGGCGAGTCTGCTCGACGGTGACGGACGGATGCTCCAAGTGACGTCCACCGACGAGTGGTTCGACATGCTGAAGGAGGCGAAGAAGGCCACCAAGAAGGGACTTCAGACCCTCGGCCTGCACGTCAACGACCTCAACATCCAGTGGTGGATGTTCGTCGCCTTCTACACACAGCTCGGCGGCACCTGGTTCGACAAGGCCAACGCCGAGGTCACCTTCGACACCGGCAAGGCCACCCAGGTCCTGGAGTTCCTGCGCAAGCACATCACCGACGGCTACACCATCTCGGGCGCGGCCGACGCCGAGCAGTTCATCAACGGGTCGCCGTTCGACTGGGAGGGCAACTGGTCGGTGCCGGTCTTCGACGGCGCCAAGGTGGAGTACGGAGCGACCCCGCTGCCGCCCGTCTTCGGCAAGCAGGCCACCCACGCCGAGTCGCACTCCTTCGTCCTGCCGCACCAGGAGGGCCGCGGCGGCGCGGTGAACGAGGCGGCGCACGAACTCGCCGCGTACGTCGTCCAGCACGCCCGGAAGTGGGCGCTCGGCGGACACATCCCGGCGAACACGCCGACCCTGGCCTCGGCCGCGTACAAGAAGATGCACCCGCAGAGCGAGTACGTGTCCGCGATGAACCACCAGGCCACCGAGCCGAAAGTGTGGTTCGCGGGATCGACCGGGCTGCTCGCCCAGCGCACCGGGCCCATCGTCATGTCCTCGACGGCGGGCTCCAGCAGGCCGGAGGCCGCGGCCCGCCGCCTGAAGGGCACGCTGGCCCAGCTCCTCGCATCCAAGAATCCGATGGACGGCAAGACCGCCGCCCAGGCCCTTTCCGGTCCGCGTCACGCGCAGGGAGGTGCGGTCGCATGACGACGACCAGTGCCGAGACCGTCGTCGTACCGCCGCGCGCGAAGACCGCCGCCGCCAGTACGACGGTCCGCCGCAAGCAGGGGTTCCAGCACGGGGGCTGGTTCGTGGCCCCGTTCCTGGCCGTGTTCGCGCTCTTCGTGATCTGGCCGCTGATCCGCGGCGTGTACCTCTCCTTCACCGACGCCAACATCTCCGGTGACGCGGCGAACTTCGTCGGCCTCGACAACTACAAGGAGGCCCTCCAGGACCAGTTGATGTGGGACTCGCTCGGCCACAGCGCGTACTTCACGCTGCTGGTCGTGCCCTCCATCACGGTCCTCGCCTTCCTCCTCGCGATGCTGGCCCACCACATCGAGCGCGGAAAGTGGCTGTGGCGGCTCTGCTTCTTCCTGCCGTTCCTGCTGCCTTCGACGGTCGCGGGCAACCTGTGGCAGTGGCTGTTCAACCCCGGTACGGGCATGGTCAATCACGTCCTCGGCATCGACACGCCCTGGCTGTCGGACAAGTCGTACGCGCTGCTCGGCGTGGTCATCTGCACCGTGTGGTGGACGGCGGGCTTCAGCTTCCTGCTGTACCTGGCCGCCCTCCAAGGCATTCCGGTCCACCTGTACGAGGCCGCGAAGCTGGACGGCGCCAACGCCTGGCACCGGATGGTCCACATCACGCTGCCGATGCTCCGCAACATCACGGGCCTCGTCGTGGCCCTGCTGATCCTCGCCTCGCTCCAGGTCTTCGACCAGGCGGTCGTGATGATGGACTTCGGTCCAGGGCCCGAGGACAGCACGCGCACCTTTGTGCAGTTCACCCTGGAGGAGGGCTTCACCGCCTACCGCGTCGGCTACGCCTCCGCGGTCTCCATCTTCTTCTTCGTGATCATCGCGGCCGTCGCCCTCGCGCGGATGTGGCTGCTGCGCAACCGTGAGGAGGGCGCGCGATGAGCGGCGCCGTGGTTCGGACACGTGCTCGCAGGCCCTGGACGCCCAGCCAGATCGTCCTCACGCTGCTCGGCGCTGCGGTCTCCGCCGTCATGCTGGCCCCGCTGGCCTGGGCCCTGTTCACCTCGCTCAAGTCGGAGACCGAGGCGGTCGAGGTGCCGACGCACTGGCTGCCCGAGGTCTGGACGGGCCAGGCGTGGAAGGCCCTCTTCGAGACCGGCAACATCACCAACTGGTTCGTCAACTCCGTCGTCGTCTCCGTGGTCGTGACGGCGGTGGTCCTCTTCGTCGCGTCACTCGCCGGATACGGGTTCGCGCGTACGGAGTTCAGGGGCAAGGCCTTCCTCATGGGCGTGGTGATGGCGGGCCTGATGATCTCCCCGGCCGTCCTCGGCGTCCCGCTGTTCACCACGGTCCAGCAGATGGGGATGGTCGACACGTACTGGGGCATGATCCTTCCGCAGTGCGCGCCCGCCGCGATGGTCTACATCCTCTACAAGTTCTTCCAGGGCATCCCGAAGGAACTGGAGGAGGCGGCCTTCATCGACGGCGCGGGCCGCTGGCGGGTCTTCTTCACCGTCATCCTGCCGCTGTCCCGCCCCTCGCTCGCGGCGGTCGGCATCTTCACCTTCATCAGTTCGTGGAACAACTTCCTGTGGCCGTACATGGTCACCAACAACCCCGACCTGATGACCATGCCGAACGGCATCGCGACCGTCATGAACTCCTACGGCATCCAGTGGGCCCAGCTGATGGCCGGTGGCCTGATGGCGGGCCTGCCCCTGATCATCGTCTTCGTCTTCTTCCAGCGTCAGATCGTGGCGGGCGTCGCCCACACGGGCCTCGCCGGCCAGTAGTCGGCCCCGCGCCAGTAGTCAGTCCCACGCCAGCATTCAGTCCCACGTCGAAAGGAACGCTTTGCGCACCGCACGCTTCACCCTCGACCCCGCCTTCACCGTCGGCACGGTCAACCCCCGGCTCTTCGGCTCGTTCGTGGAGCATCTCGGCCGCTGCGTCTACACCGGCATCTACGAGCCGGGTCACGAGAGCGCGGACGAGGCCGGGCTGCGCACCGATGTCCTCGACCTGGTACGGGAGTTGGGGGTGACGACGATCCGCTACCCCGGCGGCAACTTCGTCTCCGGATACAAGTGGGAGGACTCGGTCGGTCCCGTCGATGACCGCCCGGCCCGCCTGGACCTCGCCTGGCGCACCACGGAGTCGAACCGCTTCGGCCTGTCCGAGTACATCGCCTTCCTGCGCAAGCTCGGCCCGCAGGCCGAACCGATGATGGCCCTGAACCTGGGCACGCGCGGCGTCGCGGAGGCGATCGAGCTCCAGGAGTACGCGAACCACCCCTCGGGGACCGCCCTGTCGGACCTGCGGGCGGAACACGGCGACAAGGACCCCTTCGGCATCCGCCTGTGGTGCCTCGGCAACGAGATGGACGGCCCCTGGCAGACCGGCCACAAGACGGCCGAGGAGTACGGGCGGATCGCGGCGGAGACGGCGCGCGCGATGCGGCAGATCGACCCGGGCGTGGAGCTGGTCGCGTGCGGCAGCTCGAGCCAGGCGATGCCGACGTTCGCCGGATGGGAGGCGACGGTCCTCGCCGAGACGTACGACCTCGTCGACCACATCTCGCTGCACGCCTACTACGAGGAGCACGACGGCGACCGGGACTCGTTCCTCGCCTCGGCGGTCGACATGGAGTCGTTCATCGAGAACGTGGTGGCGACCTGCGACCACGTGGGCGCGTGCCTCAAGTCGTCGAAGAAGATCAACCTCTCCTTCGACGAGTGGAACGTCTGGTACCAGTCGCGTACCGAGTCCGAGGTCGCGGCCCTCGACTGGCCGGAGGCGCCGCGCCTCCTGGAGGACGTCTACACGGTGACGGACGCGGTCGTCTTCGGCTCGCTCCTCATCGCGCTCCTGCGCCACGCGGACCGCGTGACGGTGGCGTGCCTCGCCCAGCTGGTCAACGTCATCGCCCCGATCATGACCGAGCCGGGCGGCCCCGCGTGGCGGCAGACGACCTTCTACCCGTTCGCCGCGGCCTCGCGGTACGGCCGTGGCGAGGTCCTCGACGTCCGCGTCTCAGGACCCACCCACGACACGCAGCGCCACGGCACGGCCGACCTCCTGCACGCGACGGCGGTCCGCGCGGAGGACGGCACGGTCACCGTCTTCGCGGTGAACCGCAGCCAGACGGAGACCCTCCCGCTGGAGGTCGCCCTGAACGGGCTCGACCTCGCACGCGTGGCCGACCACAGCGTCCTCTCCGACCCCGACCCGGACGCCCGCAACACCCTCGCGGACCCGGAGCGCGTGGTACCGCACGCGGCATCGGGGACGACCCTGGAAGACGGGACGCTGACGGCGCCGCTCGAACCCCTGTCGTGGAACGTGATCCGGCTGGCGTGACCGCGGGACTGTGACGCAGAACCGCGATACTTCCGTGGTTCTGCGTCACAGTCCCGGCCGGTCGTAGCCGCGGCTACACCCTGGAGCCCGCCTCCGACACCGTCTTCTCCGTGTCGGACGGCGCGGGCGCCGGGGCGCCCGCCACCACCAGCGACCGACTCCTCCGGCCCCGCAGCGTGACCACCGTGCCGACCGCCGCGAACGCCGCGCACACCGCCAGCAGCGGGATCCCCGATACGCCCCACATCGCCAGGCCCGAGCCCGCGAGGAGTGTGACCAGGGCCCAGCGCAGGGCCGGGCCCGAGATGCGGGTGGAGAGGAGAGCGCCGCCCACCACGCCGGGGATCGCGCCGATCAGCAGCGTGCCGGCCATGCCGAAGGCGACGTCGCCGAACAGGACGTGGCCGAGGGCCGCCGCAGCGACCACCGGGATGGCCTGCACGAGGTCCGTGCCGACCAGGTGGTTCGCCTTCAGGCGCGGGTGGGCGAGCATCAGCATCACGATGATCAGCGAGCCGGAGCCCACCGACGTCATGCCGACGATGAAGCCGCCGATCAGGCCGATGGCGAGGGTGGCCAGCGGGCGGACCGCCACGTGTGCGTCCTCCGCCTCCTCCGCGCCCGTGCCGCGCCGCGCGTCCAACCACATGCGGGCCAGCATCCCGACGACCGCGAGGACGAGCGCGCCACCGATGACGTACTTCACGCGCTCCTGGAGCTGATCCCCGTCGCCGAGCAGCCCCAGGCAGAGCGCGCCGAGGACCGCCGCGGGCATCGCCGTCGGCAGCAGCCAGCGCACGATGTCCCAGCGCACGGTCCCGGCACGCTGGTGCACGGCCGCCCCGAAGGGCTTCATGAACACCGAGGTCGCCAGGTCGCTGCCGATCGCGGCCGTCGGGTTGACGCCGAACAGCATCACCATGATCGGCGTCATCAGCGCACCGCCGCCCATGCCGGTGAGGCCCACCGCCACCCCGACGAGCGCGCCCGCGACGACTATCGCCCAGGAGAAGTCCATGTCGGCGACTGTACGCACCATCCCTATGGGAAAGGTAGGGAAGATCTGTGTGTCCCAGATGCTGGAAGACCCGAGGAAGACCCGAGGGGGCTCAAGCAAGATCCACCGCACCGCGCGCCGCGAGCGTCCACCACAATGAGCCCATGAGGATCTCCGCCCGCGCCGACTACGCCGTACGTGCCTGCCTGGAAATCACCGTTCATGCCGAGGGGGACGGTGTTCCGATCAAGGCGGAGGCCATCGCCGCGGCACAGGAGATTCCGCACAAGTTCCTGGAGGGGATCCTCGGCGACCTGCGGCGCGGCTGCATCGTCGTGAGTAAGCGGGGCGGCAACGGCGGCTATCTGCTCGCCCGCCCGGCCGCCGAGATCACCGTCGCCGACGTCGTACGCGCCGTGGAGGGCCCCATCGTCTCGGTGCGCGGCGAGCGGCCCAACGCGCTCAGCTACACGGGCCCCGCCGAACCGCTCCTCCCGCTGTGGGTGGCGCTGCGGGCCAACGTGCGCAAGATCCTGGAGGGCGTCACGCTCGCCGACCTCGCGCACGACCGGCTGCCGGACCCGGTGAAGGAACTCGCCGAGGACCCGGCCGCCTGGCGCAACCCTTAGGAGCCTGTGGACCGGATGAGGCGGTCGACCGCCGCCGTGCCCGAGCTGTAGGTGGTCCCTCCGTTCAGCTCGGGCACGGCGGCTCCCCTCCCGGTCCCCATGAGCGACTCCAGACCGGCCACCAGGCGCAGGACGTCCGGTTGGGGTCGCACCACGAGGCGCAGGAAGCTGCTGGACGATCCGATCTTGTTGCCGCACTCGCGCACCAGGACGCCGTGCCCGGCGAGCAGCCGGTCGCGGACCGTCACGCCGTCGACCCCGTCCGGCAGGCGCACGTAGAGGAAGTTGCCCTGCGAGGGGTAGACGGTGAGCGGGCACAGGCGCGCCAGGTGCCAGCGCATGTCCTGGCGGTCGCGGCACACCTGGCGCAGGCTGTCGGCGTACTCCTGGCGGTGCTCGCGGAGCATGAAGACGACCGCTTCCGCGAAGGAGTTGAGGTTCCACTTGGGGAGTGCGGAGCGCACCTTTCCCGCGAGGCCCGGGTTCGCGACCAGGTAGCCGAAGCGCACGCCGTGCAGACCGAAGTTCTTGCCGAGGCTGCGCAGCACGATCACGTTCGGGCGCAGGATCGCCTCCTGTACGAGGCTGGGGTCCTGCCCGCCCTCGGCGTCGGCGAAGTCGAGGAACGACTCGTCGATCACGACCAGATCGAGGTGCCGCAGCTCGTCGACGAGGGGGAGCAGGGCCCGGCGCGGGAGCAGGCCGCCGTCGGGGTTGTTCGGGTTGCAGACGACGGCGGCCCGCGAGCCGCGCGCGTGGATGAACTCCGCGTACGCGGCCGGGTCGAGCGCGAAGGCGTCGCGCTCGGGCAGCGGGAACATGTCGACCCGCTTGCCCGTCTCCATCGGCTGGTCCGTCCACCGGCCGAACGTCGGTACGGGCACGGCGAGCGACTCGCGGACGAGCAAGTGGTCGATCCAGGTGATGAGTTCGGTCGAGCCGTTGCCCATCGCCACGGTCTGCGGGTTGAGGCCGAGGACCTGGCACAGCTCGGCGGTGATGTGCTCGGTGCTGCTGGGGTAGTACGTCAGGATCTCGTGCAGCCGGCCGCGGAGCGCGTCCAGCATCGCGGGGGTGGGGAAGTAGGGGTTGCAGGGGATGCAGAAGTCGACGACCCCGCCGCTGCCGTCACCCGCCCCGGCCCGAGTCAGCTGGCCGTACGAGGGGGAGTGGGCGGTCGAGCCCTGGAACAGCGAGACGACGCTTCCGCTCATGAAATGCCTCCCATCGGCCGGGTGTCGGGCATGAGTACGAGGACGGGGCGGGCGATGTTCAGCGCGTGGGGCGAATGTGACGTGCGTGACGCCGACGAGGCAACCCCCGCGCCGCCCACGGCGACTCACCTGCATGAAGGAAAAGACCCGCAAGCGCCGCCTGCTCCCGGTACTCGCCGCCGCTGCCGCCGCGACCGCCTACGCCCTCGTCCCCGGCACCGCCCAGGCGGCCTACCCCGGCTCGGGCCTGCTCACCGGCGACGTCTCCGTACATGATCCGTCGATGGTCAAGACGTCGAGCGGCTACGTCGTCTACTCCACCCACAACGGCGTCGAGGCCCGCACCTCCACCGACCGCACGGCCTTCAAGCGCGCGGGCGCCGCCTTCACGACGCTCCCGTCGTGGTGGTCGACGTACTCGCCGGACAAGGACGTGTGGGCGCCCGACGTCTCGTACCGCGGCGGCAAGTACCTGATGTACTACGCCGTTTCGACCTTCGGCTCGACGCACTCGGCGATCGGCTTCGCGTCCTCGCCGAGCGGGCAGCCGGGTACCTGGACCGACCACGGCGTCGTGCACGCCACGAGCACGTCCTCCGACTACAACGCCATCGACCCGAACCTCTTCGTCGACGGTGACGGCAAGTGGTGGCTGTCGTTCGGGAGTTGGTCCTCCGGCATCAAGATGATCAGGCTCGACCCGTCGACCGGCAAGCAGTACGCCGCCGACACGACGGTCCGCCCGCTGGCCGCGCGACCGACCGGTACGAAGGCCGTGGAGGGGCCCGCCGTCGTCAAGCACGGCTCGTACTACTACCTCCTCGCCTCCTACGACACCTGCTGCGCCGGCACCTCGTCCACCTACAAGATCAAGGTGGGCAGGGCGAGTTCACCCACGGGCCCGTACGTCGACAAGAGCGGCGTACGGATGACGGAGAACGGCGGCACCGAGGTACTGGCCACGCACGGCAAGTACATCGGGCCCGGCGGCCAGTCCGTGCTCTCGGACTCCGACGGCGATCTGCTCGTCTACCACTACTACGACGGGACGGACGGCGGAGCGCCGAAGATGGGCGTCAACCTGCTGAACTGGGGGAGTGGCTGGCCGGTCGCGTACTGAATCGGAACACAGGAGCGGCCGGGACCCCGCAGGGCCCCGGCCGCTCACCGGTTCAGAGCGACGTCGGACGCCGCTTCACACGCCGAACGAGTGCACCGTCGTCGTCCGGTACGTCTCGCCCGGACGCAGCACCGTCGAAGGGAACTTCGGCTGGTTCGGCGAGTCCGGGAAGTGCTGGGTCTCCAGGGCCAGGCCGTCGCCCTGCCGGTAGGTGCGCCCCGACTGGCCGACGAGCGTGCCGTCGAGGAAGTTGCCCGAGTAGAACTGCAGCCCCGGCTGGTCCGTGGCGATCTTCAGGCTGCGGCCCGAGGACGGGTCGCGCAGCGTCGCGACGAGGACCGGCTTGGCCGTGCTGCCCTTGTCCATCGCCCAGTTGTGGTCGAAGCCCTTCGCGAGGATCTGCTGCGGGTGGGCCGCGCGGATGTCGCGGCCGATGGGCTTCGCCCTGCGGAAGTCGAACGGGGTGCCCGCGACCTTCGCCAGCTCACCGGTCGGGATGAGGCCCGCGTCGGTGGGCGTGTAGCGGGAGGCGGCCAGCGACAGCTCGTGGTCGTAGATGGTGCCGTTGCCCTCGCCCGCGAGGTTGAAGTACGTGTGGTTGGTGAGGTTCACGACGGTCGCCTTGTCCGTCGTCGCCTCGTAGTCGATACGCCAGTCGCCGCGCGCCGTCAGCGTGTACGTGACCGTCGTCTTCAGCGTGCCGGGGTAGCCCATCTCGCCGTCGACGGACGTGTAGTGCATGTGCAGGCCGACGTCGGAGCCGGACGTGAAGGGCTCGATGTCCCACACCCGCGTGTTGAAGCCCTTGGCGCCGCCGTGCAGCGAGTTCTCGCCGTCGTTCACGGAGACCTGGTACGCCTTGCCGTCGAGGGTGAACCTCCCCTTGGCGATGCGGTTGCCGTAGCGGCCGATGGTGGCGCCGAAGAACGTGGTGCCGGCGATGTACTCCTCGACGGTGTCGTAGCCGAGGGAGACGTTCACGTACTTGCCGTGGCGGTCCGGGAGTTCGAGCGACTGGACGATGCCGCCGTAGTTCAGGACCTTCAGGCGCGTGCCGCCGTTCTCCAGCGACCAGCGGTAGATCTTCGTGCCGTCGGCGAGCTTGCCGAAGGACTCCTTCACGGGCTTTCTGCCTCCGGAGGTGGTTCCCGATGCGTGGGCCGTGCCGCCCAGGGCCGTGGCGGCGACCCCGGCGGCGGCCGCGGATGCGATGACGTTGCGTCTGCTCAGTTCCATCTGTGCCGCTCCCTAAGAAGACCTGCCAACAGGAAGAAGACCTACGAACCGGACTTGCGCTTGTTCCACACGTCGAAGCCGACCGCGGCGAGCAGGGCCAGGCCCTTGATCACCGACTGCCAGTCGGAGCCGACGCCGAGCAGGTTCATGCCGTTGTTCAGCACGCCGAGGACGAGACCGCCGATGATCGCGCCGAGGATGGTGCCGACTCCGCCGCTCATCGACGCGCCGCCGATGAACGACGCGGCGATCGCCTCGAGTTCGAAGTTGAGCCCCGCCTTCGGCGAGGCCGCGTTCAGGCGGGCCGCGACGACCAGGCCCGCCAGGGCCGCGAGCACGCCCATGTTGAGGAAGACGTAGAAGGTGACCTTCTTGTCCTTCACACCGGAGAGCTTCGCCGCCGGGAGGTTGCCGCCGATCGCGTAGATGTGCCGCCCGAAGATCGAGTTGCGCATCACGTAGCCGTAGCCGACCACGAGGACGCCGAGGATGATCAGGACGATCGGGGTGCCCTTGTAGCTGGCGAGCAGCAGCGTCACGACCGCGATCGCCGCGACGATCGCGACCAGCTTCAGCACGAACAGGTTGAACGGGACGACGTCCAGGGAGAATTCGCGCTGCCTGCGCCGGTCCCGCATCTCCTGCCAGACCACGGCGGCGGCCAGCACGACGCCGAGCAGCAGCGTGAGGTTGTGGTAGTTGGTGTTCGGGCCGACCGCCGGCAGGAAGCCGTTGCCGATCTTCTGGAGTCCGTCCGGGAACGGGCCGAGCGTCTGCCCCTTGAGCAGGATCTCGGTGAGCCCGCGCCACACCAGCATGCCCGCCAGGGTCACGATGAACGACGGTATGCCGCCGAACGCGATGAGCCAGCCCTGTATCGAACCGGCGATGCCGCCCATCACCAGGCAGAGGATCACGGCGACCGGCCACGAGATCTCGTGGCTGACCGTGAGCACCGCGGCCATCGAGCCGACGAACGCCGTCAACGAGCCGACGGACAGGTCGATATGGCCCGCGATGATCACCAGCATCATGCCGATCGCGAGGATCAGGATGTAGCTGTTCTGCAGCACCAGGTTGGAGACGTTGCGCGGCAGGATCAGGTCGCCGTCGGTCCACACGGCGAAGACGGCGACCAGCAGGCCGAGCGCGATCAGCATCCCGTACTGGCGCATGTTGCGGCGCATGCCGGCGACGACGAGCTGGAGCAGGCCGCCTCCGGCCGCCGCGCCCTCCTTGCGTGGCGGCGGTGGCGGCGCCGCCGCCGGGATCTTGTCCGTCACGTTCGTGCTCATCGCGCTACCTCTTTGTCCTTCGTCATCAGGCGCATCAGCGATTCCTGTGTCGCCTCGGCGCGCGGCACCTCGCCGGTCAGGCGGCCCGCGGCCATCGTGTAGATGCGGTCGCACATGCCGAGCAGCTCGGGCAGCTCGGATGAGATGAAGACGACCGCCTTGCCCTCGGCCGCGAGCTTGTCGATGACCGTGTAGATCTCGTACTTCGCGCCGACGTCGATGCCACGCGTCGGCTCGTCGAGGATCAGCACATCGGGGCCCGCGAAGATCCACTTGCTGAGGACGACCTTCTGCTGGTTGCCGCCCGACAGCTTGCCCGCCGGCTCGAACACCGTCGGGGCCTTGATGTTCATCGACTTGCGGTAGCTCTCGGCGACCTGCCGCTCCTCGTGCTCGTCGACGATGCCGCGCTTGGCGACCTTGCCCAGGGCGCTCATCGTGATGTTGCGGCCGATGGTGTCGATCAGGTTGAGGCCGTAGTGCTTGCGGTCCTCGGTGACGTACGCGATCCCGTGGCCGACCGCTTCGGAGACATGCCGCGTACTGATCTCCGCGCCGTCCTTCAGGACGCTTCCGCCCGCGTACCTGCCGTACGTACGGCCGAACACGTTCATCGCCAGCTCGGTGCGGCCAGCGCCCATCAGACCCGCGATGCCGACGATCTCGCCGCGGCGCACGGTGAGCGAGACGTCGTCGACGACCTTGCGCTCGCGGTCGATGGGATGGCGCACCGTCCAGTTGCGGATCTCCATGGCCGGCGCCGCGCCCGCCTCCGGCTGGTGCGGCGTGCGGTCGGGGAAGCGGTTGTCCAGGTCCCGGCCGACCATGCCGGAGATGATCCGGTCCTCGGTGGTCTCCGGGGCCCGCACATCGAGGGTCTCGACGGTCCGCCCGTCGCGCAGGATCGTCACCGAGTCGGCGACCTTGCGGATCTCGTTCAGCTTGTGCGAGATGATGATCGAGGTGATGCCCTGATCCTTGAGCTCAAGGATCAGATCGAGGAGCGTGTCGGAGTCCTCGTCGTTCAGGGAGGCCGTCGGCTCGTCCAGGATCAGCAGCTTCACTTCCTTGGCGAGCGCCTTGGCGATCTCCACGAGCTGCTGCTTGCCCACCCCGATGTCGGTGACGCGGGTGTTGGGGTTCTCGTTCAGGCCCACCCGGCGCAGCTGGCGCGTCGCGTGGCCAAGGGTCTCGTGCCAGTTGATGAAGCCGCGGTTCGCGTGCTCGTTGCCGAGGAACATGTTCTCGGCGATCGACAGGAACGGCACGAGCGCCAGCTCCTGGTGGATGATGACGATGCCGCGCGCCTCACTGGCGTTGATGTCCTTGAACTCGCAGTGTTCTCCTTCGAAGAGGATGTCCCCTTCGTAACTCCCGTGCGGGTGGACGCCGGAGAGCACCTTCATGAGGGTGGACTTTCCGGCGCCGTTCTCCCCGCAGATGGCGTGGACCTCGCCGGGGCGGACGCTCAGGGAGACGTCCGACAGCGCCTTGACGCCGGGAAAGGTCTTGACGATCGAGCGCATTTCCAGGACGGGTCCCGCCATGGTCGTGCCCTTCTATGAGGCGTGTACGGACTACTTCAGGCCCAGGTCGGACTTGGAGTAGTAGCCGCTGTCGACCAGCGTCTTCTGGTAGTTGGTCTTGTCGACGCTGACCGGGGTCAGCAGGTACGAGGGGACGACCTTGACGCCGTTGTCGTACGTCTTGGTGTCGTTGACCTTGGGCTTCTTGTCGTTGAGCACGTCGTCGACCATGTCCACCGAGACCTCGGCGAGCTTGCGGGTGTCCTTGTAGACGGTCGCGTACTGCTGGCCCGCGATGATCGACTTCACGGAGGCGACCTCGGCGTCCTGGCCCGAGACCACCGGCAGCGGCTTGGCCTTCGTGCCGTAGTCGTCGGACTTCAGGGCGGACAGGATGCCGATGGAGATGCCGTCGTACGGCGAGAGCACCGCGTCGACCTTCGTGCTCTTGTACGTGGAGGTCAGGATGTCGTCCATGCGCTTCTGCGCGGTGGCGCCGTCCCAGCGCAGCGTGGTGACCTGGTTGAGCTTGGTCTGCCCCGACTTGATGACCAGCTGCTTCTTGTCGATGTACGGCTTGAGCACGGACATCGCGCCGTTGAAGAAGTACTTGGTGTTGTTGTCGTCGTTGGAGCCGGCGAACAGCTCCAGGTTGAACGGGCCCTTCTTGCCGCTGTCGAGCCCCAGCTTCTTGACGATGGCGCCGGCCTGCAGCTCGCCGACCTTCTCGTTGTCGAACGTCGCGTAGTAGTCGACGTTCTTCGAGTCCAGGATCAGGCGGTCGTACGCGATCACCGGAATGTTCGCGTCCTTCGCCTCCTGGAGCACGTTGGTGAGCGACTTGTTGTCGATCGAGGCGACGATCAGCGCCGAGACACCCTGGGTGATCATGTTCTCGATCTGCGAGACCTGCTGGTCGGGGTCGTCCTCACCGAACGCCAGCTTCGTCTTGTAACCCTTCGCCTTCAGCGACTTGACAACGTTGTTGCCGTCGGCGATCCACCGCTCGGAGGACTTGGTCGGCATCGCGATGCCGACGGTGGAGCCCTTCGCGCTCTTCTTCTCGTCCTTGCTCCCGCCCTCGCCGCTCTGGCCGCAGGCGGACAGGGCGAGCGCGAGGGAGGCGGAAGCGGCTATCGCGGTGAGTGCGGCTCGGCGGTTTCGCATGGTCATCATCCTTGATGTGTGAGTGCACAACTGCGGGCGGTGCGAAGTCCCCTGTGCGGAGCGTGGGTTGACCGAGTGGAGATGCGTTGGATTCTGCGCGGCCCTGTCCAGTTCTGGGAAGTTCCGCGCCCGGAACGTTATTGGCCCGTGTCGAACCGGTTGAGAGCTCCCGGCAGCCGCGAGCCCACCGGCGACATTCCGCCGTCGGCCCCGTGCCGCTCCAGCAGGTCGAGCGCGAGCCGCCCCCGGCGCACCCGCTCGCGGGCGGTGTCCAGGGTGACGTCGCGCAGCTGGGCCCCGTACGGGTAGATGGCCGGCGCCTTGGCGAGCCCGAACTTCAGGTACAACGGGGCGCCGCGGCGGACCAGTTCGGCGATCTCGTACATCCGGACATAGCCGCCGAGGTCGTCGGGCGCCTCGACGTACATGTCCATGGGCGCGGCGGAGACCCGCCGGATCTCGGTGAGATGCGCGAGCGTCAGATCACTCGGCACATTCAACGAGTCGGCCCCGAGCCGCTCGTACACGGCGTACGAGGCAGGATTCACGGGCCCGACGAGCGCAGACACCTTGAGGGTGGTGTCGCCCGGGATGACGCCCTGTTGCCTCGCCCGGTGCAGCGTCCACAGCACGCCCTCGTCGGCGACGAGCAGGCACTTGACGCCCAACTCCGTCGCCCGCACGGCGTCCTCGACGCATCCGGCGACGGCGTCGTGCCCACGGGCGCGCAGCCCCGCGCCGCCCGAGTCGGTCCGCACGGAGGCGCCGGTGTCCCAGCTGCCGCGCGGCCCGGTGAACAGGCAGAGCTCGATGTCGCGTTCGGCGGTCGCCTCGACCATTTCCTGGATCTCGGTGTCCCGCAGCATCCAGATGCCGCTGCCCTGGCTGATCCGGTGAATGGGCACGTCGAGCCGCGACGCCTCCTTGAGCACGACCCCAACGGCCTCCGGCCCTTCCACCGACGGAACTTCGGTCCGCCAGGTGCCGCCGTCGGGGAAGGTGTGGGGGGAGGTGTCGGCATCCTGCTGGTCGGGACCGCTCAGACCGAGAGCGGAGAGTGCGGGTTCGCCGGGTCGGCGGGGTGCGTCGGTCACGGTGTTCCTTTACGGATCGTTCGAAATTTCGGATGAGGTTCGAGACGCTTGAGCTCGGTCGGCCATATCAAGCCGCCTCGCTTGGGGCGGGCGGCGCGGGCACTTCAAGCCCCGCTCGGGGATGAGAGCCAGCGGGGTGCGGGCCTTTCAAGCCCCTGCGGCGATTGAGCAGCGGGGTGTGGGGCAGAGCCCCACAAGACCCCGGTCGACCGCGACGCTCCGGATGAGCGAGGCCCACCCACCCGCTGCCGCAGGCCTCCCGCGTGGCTAGGGCCGCAACAACACCTTGCCCACCGCAGGGTCCCCCGCCCCCACCCACTCGATCGCCTCGGCAAACCGCTCCAACGCCACCTCATGTGTAACGAGCGGCAACGGATCCAACAACCCCGCCCCGAACATCCGCACCGCATGCCCCCACGCATCCGCCGCCGCCCCGAACACCGTCCGCACCTCCAGCTGCCGCACCACGAGATCCGTCGGGTCGAGCCCCTCCGCCGCCCCGGCCGCCGGAATCCCGGTGAGCACGAGCCGCCCGCCCCGCCGCAGCAACGACGCGGCGGTACGCGCCGCGGACGCGGACCCGGCAGTCTCTATCACCACGTCGAGATCGTCCGGCAGCACATCCGTACGCAACCGGAAGTCGGTGCCGCCGAACTGCCGTGCCAGCGCCACCCGTTCACCCCGCGTACCGACCACCACCAGCTCCGCCGGCGAGGCCGCCGCGAGGAACTGCACGGCGAACATCCCGAGCGTCCCGGTCCCGACCACCCCCACCCGCTGCCCCGGCACCGCCGCCGCCTTCAGCGCGGCCGCGGCGATGCACGCGGCGGGTTCGAGCAGCGCCGCGGCGGTGAGGTCGGCGTCGTCGGGCAGCACGTGCAACAGCCGCGCTGGAAGCGTCAACGTCGCGGCCATGGCCCCCGGTTGAGTGAACCCGGTCTCCTCGTACCCGTCGGTGCACAGCGTCGTCTCACCGGCGTGGCACCGCGCGCACACCTGGCAGTTGCGGAAGCCTTCCCCCACGACCTTGCGCCCGGCCAGGGACGCGGGCACCCCGTCGCCCACCGCGTCCACGACGCCGGACCACTCGTGCCCCGGCGTCAGCGGGTAACGCACGTACCCCTCGGGCCGGTTGCCCTGGTACACCTCACGGTCGCTGCCGCAGATCCCCACGGCGTGCACCCGCACCCGCGCCTCGCCGGGGCCCGGTGCCACCGGCTCGTGCGGGACGATCCGGTGCTTGCCCGGCGCCTCGACGACGACGGCGGAACTCGCGACGCCGGAACTCACGACGCCGCCTTCGGATCGCGCTTCTCCCAGCCCTCGGCCCACAGGTCGAACCGGGCCTGCTGCTGCGGGAATTCGGCCGCCGCGTCGACATCGAGCTCGACACCGAGACCCGACTCGTGGGACAGCTCGAAGTAGCCGTCGACGACCGTCGGCGCGCCCTTCACGACCTTCTTGATCTCGGCGTCCGCGAAGTCGTTGAAGTGCTCAAGAATCTTGAAGTTCGGAGTGGAGAACCCGACCTGCAAGGAGGCGGCAGTCAACACAGGCCCACCCACATTGTGCGGAGCCACCAGCATGTAGTGCGTCTCCGCCGTGGCGGCCAGCTTCCGCGTCTCCCAGATGCCGCCGATGTGGCCGACGTCCGGCTGCAGGATGTCGACGGCCTGGCTCTCGAACAGCTCCCGGAACTCGATCCGGTCGTGGATCCGCTCACCGGTCGCCACCGGCATCTCCACCTTCGCGGCCACCTTCTCCAGTGCCTTGAGGTTCTCCGGCGGCACCGGCTCCTCCAGCCACGCCGGGTTGAACGGCGCCAGGTCGCGGGCGAGCCGGATCGCCGTGGCGGGGGAGAACCGCCCGTGCATCTCCAGCATCAACTCGGCCTCGGGCCCGATGGCGTCGCGCACGGCCTCGATCAACGACACGGCGTACAGGGACTGTTCGTGGTCGAGCTCGAAGTGACCGGTGCCGAACGGGTCGATCTTCAGCGCCTTGTACCCGCGCTCCACCACCGCCTGCGCGGCCTTGTGGTACGCCTCCGGTGTGCGCTCGGTGGTGTACCAGCCGTTCGCGTACGCCTTGACCCTGTCGGTCACCTTGCCGCCGAGCAGCTGCCACACCGGTACGCCGAGGGCCTTGCCCTTGATGTCCCAGCAGGCCATCTCGATCACCGCGATGCCGGACATGACGATCTCGCCGGCCCGGCCGTAGTCGCCGTACTTCATCCGCCGTACGAGGTCCTCGACGGCGAACGGGTCGGAGCCGACAATGTGGTTGGCCTGGGCCTCGTGCAAGTAGCCGACGAGCGCGTCGGTGTGGCCCAGCATCCGGGTCTCGCCGACACCGGTGAGTCCTTCGTCGGTGTGCACCTGTACGTAGGTCAGGTTCCGCCACGGAGTCCCGACCACGTGCGTGCTGATTCCCGTGATCCGCAAGGCAGTTGCCCCCTGTGCTGTTCGAAATGTCGTCACGCGTTCGAAATGCTGGCGTGACAGTAAATCGACCCTCACGGGGTGTCAATGGGTTGGTGTGGTGTATGTAGGGGCCGGTCTCAGCCCGTGCCGAGCATCCGCCGCAACATGTCCCGGAACGCGACCCGCTCATCCTGCGAAAGTCCCGCCAGCGGCTCGCGCGCGAAGTCGAGCGACTCGCGCAGTGCCCGCGCGATCCGCCGCCCCTGAGCGGTGGCGGCGGCCACCTTCACCCGGCGGTCGCCCGGCGAGGGCTGCCGCTCCACGAGGTCGCGGGCCTCGAGCCGGTCCACGATCCCCGTCACGTTCGACGGCTCGCACTTCAGCCGCTGCGCCACCTGCCGCATCGGCAGCGGCTCCAGGGAGAGCAGTCCGAGCACCCGCGCCTGCGCGCCGGTGAGCCCGTGCCGCGATGCGGCCTCCTCGTACTCCTGGTGGTAGCGCGCGACGATCTCCCCGATCAGCTCGACGACCTCGAGGGTGAGCGGTTCCGTGCGGGGGGAATTCGTTGCGGCCATGTCCACCAGAGTACCCAGTTACTTGACATCATGAAATATTCAGGAGCATTGTTGTTTCAGGTACTGAAGTATTTTTCGGATGCTTCGGCCCACGTGCTTCCGCCCCCTCGACAAAGGATCAGCGCATGACCGCCGACACCCCCCAGATCCCCGCCACCGGCCGCGAGTGGACCCTGGTCAGCCGCCCCGTCGGGTGGCCGAAGCCCGAGGACTTCGAGCTGCGCGAGGCCCCGGTGGCCGAGCCGGGCCCCGGCCAGGTGCTGGTCAAGAACCTGTACGTCTCCGTGGACCCGTACATGCGCGGCCGGATGAGCGCCGCGAAGTCGTACGTGGCCCCGTACGAGCTGGGCAAGCCCATGCAGGGCGGTGCCGTCGGCGTCGTCCTGGCGTCGAACGACGAGGGCGTGTCCGTGGGCGACCACGTGCTGCACTTCTTCGGCTGGCGCGAGTACGCGACGTTCGACGCGAAGCAGGCCGTGAAGGTCGACCCGGACGCCGCGCCCCTCTCCACGTACCTCGGTGTCCTCGGCATGACGGGCCTCACCGCCTACGCGGGCCTGCTGCGCACGCTGGACTTCAAGGAGGGCGACAGCGTCTTCGTCTCAGGCGCCGCGGGCGCGGTCGGCGGCCAGGTCGGCCAGATCGCCAAGCTCAAGGGCGCCTCGCGGGTCATCGGCTCGGCCGGCTCGGACGAGAAGGTCAAGCTGCTCCTGGAGGAGTACGGCTTCGACGCCGCGTTCAACTACAAGACGGGCGACGTCCACACGCTCCTGAAGGAGGCGGCTCCCGACGGTGTCGACGTCTACTTCGACAACGTCGGCGGTGACCACCTGGAGGCCGCCATCGCCCGCCTGAACCGCGACGGCCGCATCGCCATCTGCGGCGCGATCTCCGTCTACAACAGCACGGAGCCGGCCCCCGGCCCGCGCAACCTCTCCCGCCTCATCCAGACCCGCGGCCGCATCGAGGGCTTCCTCGTCGGCGACCACTACGACCTGCAGCCGCAGTTCGTGCAGGAGGTCGGCGCCTGGGTGCGCTCCGGCGAGCTGAAGTACCGCGAGACGTTCGTCGAGGGCGTCGAGAACAACCTGGAGGCGTTCCTCGGGGTACTGCGCGGCGACAACACCGGAAAGATGATCGTCAAGCTGTGAGTGACCCCCGCCACATGCATTGATTCCATGATTCGGTAACCTCGTTCCGCTAACCGAAAGTATTACGCGCGAACGAGGGAGCCGGTCATGGCCATCACGCAGTCGGACGTCGTCTACACCGCCACCGCCACCGCGGAGAACGGCCGCGACGGCCGCGTCTCCACCAGCGACGGCAAGCTCGACCTCGTCGTCAACCCGCCCAAGGAGCAGGGCGGCTCCGGCGAGGGCACCAACCCCGAGCAGCTCTTCGCGGCCGGCTACAGCGCCTGCTTCCAGGGCGCGCTCGCCGTCGTCGCCCGCCAGGAGGGTGTCGACGTCTCCGGTTCGACCGTCACCGCCAACGTCGGCATCGGCAAGAACGACGACGGCTTCGGCATCATCGTCGAGATCTCGGCCGCGATCCCGAACGTGGACGCTGCCGCCGCCAAGTCCCTGATCGAGAAGGCCCACCAGGTCTGCCCGTACTCCAAGGCGACCCGCGACAACATCACGGTCACGCTCTCCGTCTGAGCTTGATCCCCGTACTTTTCGGGGGCCGGAGCCCGTCCCGTAGGGTGTGCGCCATGCGTGATCTCGGGGCGGGCTTCAACTATTTGATGAAGGGGCAACGTTGGGTTGCCCAGCACGGAAAGCAGTACGGCTGGAGCCTGCTGCCCGGGCTGATCACCCTCGTCCTGTACGCGGCGGCGCTGGTCTGCCTCGGGGTCTGGGGCGGCGACTTCGTCTCCTGGTCCACCCCGTTCGCCGACGGCTGGACGTCCCCGTGGCAGGGCCTGTTCCGCGGCTTCCTCACGGCGGTCCTGTTCGCCCTCGCTCTGCTTCTCGCGGTGCTCACCTTCACCGCGGTGACCCTGCTGATCGGCCAGCCCTTCTACGAGTCGCTGTCCGAGGAGGTCGACCGGACCGAGAGCGGCGGCCACGCGCCGGAGTCCGGCCTCCCGCTCTGGCGTGAACTGTGGATCTCGACGCGCGACAGCCTGCGGCTGCTGGTGCGCGCCGTCCTCTGGGCGATCCTCCTCTTCGCGCTCGGGTTCATCCCCTTCGTGGGCCAGACCGTGGTCCCGGTCATCGGCTTCTTCGTCACCGGCTACTTCCTCACGGAGGAGCTGACGTCGGTGGCGTGGCAGCGCCGGGGCCGTGAAGTCCGGGAACGACTGGCCCTGTTGCGCTCCCGCAAGGGCCTCGCGTGGGGCTTCGGCACGCCGCTCGCCCTCGCGTTCCTCGTGCCGTTCGTCGCGGTGTTCCTGATGCCGGGGGCGGTGGCGGGGGCGACGCTGATGGTGCGGGAGCTGGAGGGCGAGCCGCGGGCCCAGGACCCGGCACACGCGCAGCCTCCGGGCCCCGACGCGCAGTGGCCGGCCCCTCATGGCCAGGGGTATGGCCAGGGACATGTTCAAGGCCAGGGTCAGGGCTGGACCAACTAGCCCTCGACCGCCAGCAGCTCCAGGAAGTCGCGCACCGCGCCGGGCATGTCCACGGCCTCCGGGTCGAGCAGCCACTGGTACTGCAGGCCGTCCAGCACCGCGACGAGCAGCGGCGCGGCCCGCTCGGGCGTGAGCCCGCCCGGCAGCCGCTCCCCGTACTCGGCGCGCAGCACCTCGGCCATCGACCCGCGCACGTCGGCGTAGCGCCGCGTGAAGAACTCCCGCGCCGGGTGCCCCTCGGTCACCGACTCGCCGAGCAGCGCCGAAAACGTCTGCACGATCCCGGGCCGCATCGCGTTGTACTCGACCAGCGTGCCGAGCAGATCGAGCCGCCACTGGCTGCTCGGCACCGAGTCCCACTGGTCGCGCTCTTCAAGGACGGCGACGAGCAGCGCCTCCTTGGTGGGGAAGTGGTGCAGCAGCCCCTGCTGGGTCAGTCCCACGCGCTCGGCCACCGCCGCCAGGCTCGCGCCCCGGTACCCGCGCTCCGCGATGACGTCGAGCGCGGCCCGCAAGATCTCGGCCCGACGTTCCTGGCTCCTGGCGGTCCTGGTGCTGCTCATGCGGTCACGGTACGACACGGTCGGAGCGCTCCCCGACCCCGTTCGTAACGGCAAGATAACAAAACCTACCGCTCCACAAGTCGCGGGTGCAGGATGGACGTGCCCACACTTCGACGAGGAGGTGCCGACATGGCGCAGCAGGCGGACGACGGCAGGGGGCGGGCCGACCGGGCCCGCGAGGCGGCGGTCGAGGCCGCGCTCGGCAAGCTCGATCTGGACACCAAGGCCCGGCTGCTCGGCGGCCAGGACATGTGGTCGCTGCCCGCGGTCCCCGACATCGGCCTGAAGTCCCTCGTCATGTCCGACGGCCCCATCGGCGTGCGCGGCGTGCGCTGGAGTGCCGACGACCCGTCGATCGCGCTGCCGTCCCCGACCGCGCTCGGCGCCACCTGGGACCCTTCGCTCGCGCGCCGCGCGGGTGTGCTGCTCGCGCAGGAGGCCCGCCGCAAGAACGTCCACGTGCTGCTCGCCCCGACCGTGAACCTGCACCGCTCCCCGCTCGGCGGCCGGCACTTCGAGACGTACAGCGAGGACCCGTACCTCGCCGGGCTCATGGGCACCGGCTACGTCCAGGGCGTCCAGTCCGGCGGCGTCGGCACGACCATGAAGCACTACGTGGCGAACGACGCCGAGACGGACCGCTTCACCGTGAACAACCTGGTCTCCGAACGGGCCCTGCGCGAGCTGTACTTGGCGCCCTTCGAGGCCATCGTCAAGAACGCCCACCCGTGGGGCGTCATGACCGCCTACAACTCCGTCAACGGCACCTCGATGACCGAACACCGCTACCTGGTCAACGAGATCCTGCGCGACGAGTGGGGCTTCGACGGCTTCAACGTCTCCGACTGGATGGCCGCCCGCTCGACCGTCGGAGACATCAAGGGCGGCCTGGACGTCGCGATGCCCGGCCCGCTGACGGTGTACGGCCCGGCGCTGGTCGAGGCAGTCCGCTCCGGCGAGGTCGACGAGTCCGAGGTCGACGGGGCCGTACGCAATGTGCTGCGGCTCGCGGCGCGGGTCGGCGCGCTGGAGGGCGCGGAACCCGCCGTCACGGACCTCCCGGCGGAGGTCGACGGCGAGGCCCTGGCCCGCGAGATCGCCCACCGCGCCTTCGTCCTCGTCCGCAACTCCGGTGTGCTGCCGCTGCGTTCGGACGCGCGGGTCGCCCTCATCGGAGCCGCCGCGCGCGACGCCCGCGTCCTCGGCGGTGGATCCGCCACCGTCTTCCCGCCCCGGATCGTCTCGCCGCTCGACGGCCTGAGCGCCGCGCTGCCGTCCCTGACGTACAGCGTCGGCGCCGACCCGAGCGACGAACTCGCCGTCGCCGACAAGGGGTTCACGCTCCGCGCCATCTGCCGCGACGCCGAAGGCGCCGTCCTCGGCGAGGGCACGCTCCCGAACGGCCAGGTCCAGTGGTTCGGCGCCGACCTGCCGCCCGGAGTCACCCACGACGCCCTGCACAGCATCGAGGTGACGGGCACCTTCACCCCGCGCGAGAGCGGCGACCACGCCTTCGGCACCCGCGGCCTCGGCGCCTTCACCCTCACCGTCGACGGCACGGTCCTCTACGAGGGCGTCCAGGCCATGGGCGCCGAGTCCGACCCCTTCGAGGCGTTCTTCGGCGCCCCGGAAGAACGCGGCAAGGTGCCCCTGGCCGAAGGCCACCCGGTCGACGTCTCACTCCTCCACACCCTCGACAAGTCCCTCGCCATGCCACTGCCCGCCGTCCTCTTCAGCCTCGTGCACCTCGACCCGCGCCGGGACGAGGACGCGCTGCTCGCGGAGGCCGTCGCCGCCGCGCGCGACGCCGAGGTCGCCGTCGTCGTGGTCGCCACGACGGACCGCGTGGAGTCCGAGGGCTTCGACCGCGCCGACCTCCGACTCCCCGGCCGCCAGGACGAGTTGGTACGAGCGGTCGCCGCCGCCAACCCGAACACCGTGGTCGTCGTCAACTCCGGCTCCCCGGTGGAGCTGCCGTGGCGCGAGGACGTCGCCGCGGTGCTGCTGTCATGGTTCCCCGGCCAGGAGGGCGGCGCCGCCCTCGCCGACGTACTCACCGGAGCCGAGGAACCGGGCGGCCGCCTCCCCACCACGTGGGGCGCACTCGCCGACGCCCCGGTCACGCAGGTGACACCGGTGGACGGCCAACTCCCCTACACCGAAGACACCTTCATCGGCTATCGCGCCTGGGACAAGTCCGGCGCGACCCCGGCCTACCCCTTCGGCCACGGCCTCGGCTACACCGACTGGACGTACGAGTCACTCGACCTCCACGGCACTACGGCGACGATCCGCATCCGCAACACGGGTGACCGCCCAGGCCGCGAGGTCGTCCAGCTCTACGTATCCCCGACCGCCCCCGACACGACCCGCCCCGCCCGCTGGCTCGCCGGCTTCACAACCGTCACGGCGGCCCCCGGCGAGACCGTATCGACCACCATCGACATCCCCCACCGAACCTTCGAAACCTGGGACGAGTCCACGAGCGGGTGGACAGTACCGACCGCCTCATACGAGGTCCTCGCAGGCCGCTCCCTGACCGACACCCGACTGCGCACCACTCCAGCCGATTAAAGCCCCTGCGGCGATTGAGCAGGCTTTTCAAGCCTCAGGGACGCTCGAGCCAATCCAAGCCCCTGCGGCGATTGAGCAGCGGCGTCCGGGGCAGAGCCCCGCAACGTCAACCCCGGTTCCCGAACCGATACACCGTCTCCGACCGATACACATCCCCCGGCCGCACCACGGTCGACGGAAACTCCACCCGGTTCGGCGAATCCGGAAAGCACTGCGTCTCCAACGCAATCCCACCACCGGGCACAAACCCCACCGCCCCATCGAACCCATCCGCCGTATACAACTGCACACCTGGCTCACTCGTCGCCACACTCACCACCCGCCCCGACGCCATATCCCGCAACTCCGCGACCTCCACCGCCTCACCGCCAACCCCCTTGTCGAGCACATAGTTGTGGTCGTACCCGGCCCCGACCTTCCGGCTCTCCCGGAAGTCGAACCGGGTCCCGGCCACGTCCACCAGCTCACCGGTCGGAATGAGCCCCTCGTCGACGGCCGTCACACGCCCACCGTCGATCCGCAGTTCATGTCCCCCCACCGCACTCCCGGAGGAGGCTCCACCGAGGTTCCAGTACGTGTGATTGGTCAGGTTCAGATGCGTCGGCGCATCGGTCACGGCCTCGTAGCCGATCCGCAGCACACCGCCCGCCCCCAACTCGTACGTCACCGAGACCTCGACCCGCCCCGGGTACCCCTCCTCGCCGTGCGGCGACACACGGCTCAGCCGCACCCCGAACTCGCCGGAGGCCTCCGCGTTCCAGACCCGCTTGTCGAAGCCGCGCTCGCCGCCGTGCAGCGCGTTCGGCCCGTTGTTCTGCGCGAGGTGGTAGATCCGCCCGTCCAGCTCGAACCGGCCGCCGGCGATCCGGTTCGCGTACCGCCCGACGATCGCCCCGAGATACGGCTCCGGGTGCGCCAGATACCCGTCCAGATCGGCGAACCCGAGCACCACGTCGGCCACGGCGCCGTCCCGGTCGGGCACCTCCACCGACTGCAGGATTCCGCCGTACGTCAGGACACGTACCCGGACACCGTCCCGCTCCAGGGTCCAGCGGTGGACGGGCGTGCCGTCGGGGTCGGGAAGGGTGCCGAAGAGTTCGCTGCGCATGATCGCGACTTTACGCCCGCACGCCCGGACCCCGGCCGTGAGGCTGCTACGGCCGCTCGGCCGTCACCCCGCGGAACGCGAGCGCGGCGAGCCGCGCCTGCCCGTTCACGCTCGGGTGGAACCAGTCCCACTCGCTCAACTGCGCCTGCCCGAACTTGTACCCGAACACGGCCCCGCCGTCGTACCGGCACTTCTTGTCCTTCGCGCAGACCTCGCGCAGCACCTCGTTGTACGCCACCACGCGCGCCTGCACGGAGTCCCGCCGCGCGGTGGCCGCCGACTTCAGATCGTCCGGATCGGCCAGCATCGAGGCGCAGATGCCGAGCTTCCACACCTGCTTGCCCAGCGGATTCTCCCGCCCCTGCGACCAGAGCCGCTTCAGGTCCGGCACGCTCAGTACGTACACCTGCGCCTTGGGTGCCGTGCGCCGCAACTGCCGCAGGGATTCCTGGAAATCGGCCCGGAAATCCGCGACAGGGGTCATTCCGGCGGCCGTAGGCCGGCACGCGTCGTTCGAACCCGCCATGACCGTCACCAGCTCCGGCTTCTCGGCCGCCGCCCGGTTCATCTGCTCGGGCAGATCGGCCATCCGCGCCCCGGTCCGCGCGTGGTTCCAACTGTGCGTCTGGGCACGGCTCTCACCGAGCAGCCGTACCGCCAGACTCTTGACCGACTTGTCCGTCCCCGTCGCCCACGACGCCTTGGGGCAGTCGGAGAGCACCGAGCACGCGTCGAAGCCGCGCGTGATCGAGTCACCCACCGCGGCAACCGAGCGGGGCTTCGTGTCCCACGTGGGAGTGGGCTTCGGTGACGGCTTCGCGGCGCTCGGAGATCCGGAAGGGCCGGGGGAGCTGCCACCCGTGGCGTCACACGCGGCGAGCGAGGCGACACCGCACACGGCCGCCGTCACAGCGGCGACAGCGGCCCGAACGGCGAACGACCGGTCGCTACGCTTCCGCATCAGCCCTCCTGCCCTCTTACTCACCGCCCCGCCCCGTCTGACGTCGTATGCGGGGGCGGGGTTGCGTCCCGCGGGTGAAAGGTCGGTGTTTGTGACCCCCGGGACCGACAGTACGTCACACTCCTTGCGCTGCTGCGCGATAGCCTCGCCCCGGGATCCCCGGTCGACCCACTGGGGGTCCGCTGTACCGGTTCCGCTAAATTACTACACGTCAGATGTGTCCCTTTTTGTCTGGACCTTTTCGTTCCGGGCAACAGGGGAAGAAGGCTCGGCACGGGCGCGAGGCCGCTGGGGAAGGCGAACCTCGACCCACACTGGAGGTCCCGGTGACGACACGTGGAGTTCTGTACGTGCACTCCGCTCCGCGCGCGCTGTGCCCGCACGTCGAATGGGCGGTCGCGGGCGTACTTGGCGCGCGCGTAAGCCTCGACTGGATCAGGCAGCCTGCGGCGCCGGGCACCTGGAGATCCGAGTTCTCCTGGCGGGCCGAGGCGGGCACCGCGGCCAAGCTGGCCTCCGCGCTGCGCGGCTGGCAGTTGCTGCGCTTCGAGGTGACGGCCGAACCTTGCACCGCCGCCGAGGGCGAGCGCTACAGCGCCACCCCCGAACTCGGCATCTTCCACGCCATCACCGGCATCCACGGCGACATCCTCATCCCGGAGGACCGCCTGCGCGCCGCACTGACCCGCTCCAAGGCCGACAAGACAGACCTGGAAGCCGAACTCGCGACCCTCCTCGGCAAACCCTGGGACGACGAACTCGAGCCCTTCCGCTACGCAGGCGAGGGCGCCCCGGTCCGCTGGCTCCACCAGGTGGTGTGAGGGCTCTGCAGGGGCTCCGGGAGGAGCATTTTAGGGGCGCGGGGCTGTGTCAATTTGCGGCTCCGCCGCGTGGGCGCATCTTTTAGGGGCGCGGGGAACTGCGCAAACCGGCACCGACGAGAACCGCACACGCGATACAGGCATCCGCGCCACACGCTCAGGCGAAAAGAGGTGGGCCCGCCCCGGAAACCCGGGGCGGGCCCACTCCCACGTTCAGCGGAGCGCTAGATCGTGCGGAAGGCCAACACCACATTGTGCCCACCGAAGCCGAACGAGTCGTTCAACGCGGCGATCCGGCCGTCGACCGGCAGCTTGCGCGCCTCACCACGGACGACGTCGGCGGTGCCCACGGCCTCCGGGTCGAGGTTGTCGACGTTGATGGTCGGCGGAGCCACGCGGTTGTACAGCGCGAGCACCGACGCCACGGACTCGACACCACCGGCGCCGCCGAGCAGATGCCCGGTCATCGACTTGGTGCCGGAGACGGCGAAGTGGTCGGCCTCGTCACCGAACACCTTGCGCAGCGCCTTCAGCTCGGCGATGTCACCGGCGGGCGTCGACGTCGCGTGCGCGTTGACGTGAACGATCTCCGACGGGTCCAGGTCGGTGTTGTCCAGCAGGTTCTGCAGGGCGTGCGCGATACCGCGGCCCTCCGGCTCCGGCTGCACGATGTCGTGGCTGTCGGCGGAGATGCCCTGGCCGACGGCCTCCGCGTAGACGCGGGCGCCGCGCTTGGCGGCGTGCTCGGCCGACTCCAGGATGATGACGCCCGCGCCCTCACCGAGGACGAAGCCGTCCCGGGCCGTGTCGTAGGGGCGCGACGCACCCTGCGGGTCGTCGTTGTTCTTCGACATCGCCATCATGTTGCCGAATGCGGCGATGGGCAGCGGGTGGATGGCCGCCTCCGTGCCACCGCAGACGACGACGTCGGCGCGGCCCGTGCGGATCATCTCGATGCCGTAGCCGATGGCCTCGGCGCCGGAGGCGCAGGCGGAGACCGGCGTGTGCACACCCGCGCGGGCGTTCACGGCCAGGCCCACGTTGGCCGAAGGGCCGTTGGGCATCAGCATCGGCACGGTGTGCGGGGAGACGCGGCGTACGCCCTTCTCCTTCAGCACGTCGTACTGGTCGAGGAGCGTGGTCACGCCGCCGATGCCGGACGCGATGACGGCGCCGAGACGGTCGGGGTCGACATTCGGGTCGTCGCCCGCCTTGTCGGTGAAACCGGCGTCGGCCCACGCCTCCTTGGCGGCGATCAGCGCGAACTGAGCGGACCGGTCCAGCTTGCGGGCCTGCGGGCGGGGGATGACCTCACCCGGCTCCACGGCGACCGGCGCGGCGATGCGAACCGCCTGGTCGGCGGCCCACTCCTGGTCGAGGGGCTTGACGCCGGAACGTCCGGCGACCAGTCCCTCCCAGGTGGACGTCGCGTCGCCACCCAGCGGTGTGGTTGCGCCGATACCGGTGACGACCACGGTGCGATTGGTCGAGCTCACAGGAATTCTTTCTCCAACGGATCCGAGGGATTCAGCGGCGCCACCGCCGGGTGGCGGAGCGACTGACCAACGGGCTGAGCCTGAGGCTCAGGCAGCCTGGTGGTCGAGGATGTACTTCGTGGCGTCGCCGACGGTCTTGAGGTTCTTGACGTCGTCGTCCGGGATCTTCACGTCGAAGCGCTCTTCGGCGGCGACGACGACCTCGACCATGGACAGCGAGTCGACGTCCAGGTCATCGGTGAAGGACTTGCTCAGCTCGACGTCCTCGGTGGGGATCCCGGCGATCTCGTTAACGATCTCGGCGAGACCGGCGACGATCTCTTCCTGCGTGGCGGCCATTGTGGCGCTCCTTCGGTGTGTATCCAGAGGGTGTGGCGGCAACGGTGCGGATCCGAAGATCCGGACGAGTTGCCTAGGGGAGGGTAACGACCGTGGCGGCGTACACGAGACCCGCCCCGAAGCCGATGACGAGCGCGGTGTCGCCGCTCTTCGCCTCGCCGGTCGCCAGAAGCCGCTCCATCGCGAGCGGAATCGAGGCGGCCGACGTGTTGCCGGTGGTGCGGATGTCACGGGCGACCGTGACATGCTCCGGCAGTTTCAGAGTCTTCACCATCGAGTCGATGATCCGCTCGTTGGCCTGGTGGGGAATGAAGACATCCAGGTCGTCCGGGTTGATCCCGGCCGCGTCCAGCGCCTGCTGGGCGACCTTCGCCATCTCGAACACGGCCCAGCGGAACACCGCCTGGCCCTCCTGCGTGATCGCAGGGAACTTGACGTTGCCCTGGGAATCCAGCGGCAACTGCGAGACATCGCCGATCGCGTACGCGTCCCACGGCACGGTCTGCTTGATGGTGCCGGCCTTGTCGCCCTCGGAGCCCCACACGGTCGGGCCGATCTCGGGCTCCTGGGACGGGCCGACGATCACGGCACCGGCGCCGTCGCCGAACAGGAAGGCCGTCGCGCGGTCCTCCAGGTCGGTGAGGTCGGACAGCCGCTCCACGCCGATGACGAGCACGTGCTCCGCGCTGCCCTCGACGATCATGCCCTTGGCGAGCGTCAGGCCGTAGCCGAAGCCGGCGCAGCCCGCGGAGATGTCGAACGCGGCGGCCTTGGCCGTGCCGAGCTTGTCCGCGATCTCCGTCGCGATGGCCGGCGTCTGCGCGAAGTGCGAGACGGTCGACACGACCACGGCACCGATCTGCTCCGGCCGGATGCCCGCGTCGGCGATGGCCTTGCCGGACGCCTCGACCGACATCATCGCCACGGTCTCCTCGTCACTGGCCCAGTGACGGGTGGCGATGCCGGAGCGCGAGCGGATCCACTCGTCGGACGAGTCGATCTTCTCGAGGATCACCTCGTTGGGCACGACCCGGGTCGGACGGTAGCCGCCGACGCCGAGGATGCGCGCGTACGGGGCACCCTTGCTGGGCTTGATCTTCGACATGCTGCTCGGATCTCCTTGTCAGGCCGTGGCTGCTGCGGCTGTTTCGGCGATCAGGGCGCGGGCTGCGTCGAGGTCGTCGGGGGTCTTCAGGGCGAGAGTCTTGACGCCGGGGAGCGCGCGCTTGGCGATCCCGGTGAGGGTGCCGCCCGGGCACACCTCGATGAGCGCGGTCACGCCGAGTTCCTTGAACGTCTCCATGCACAGGTCCCAGCGGACGGGGTTCGCGACCTGGCCGACCAGGCGGGAGACCACCTCGGCACCGGATGCGACGGCCTTGCCGTCCCTGTTCGACACGTACGCGACCGTGGGATCGGCCGGGGCCAGCTCCTTGGCGGCCTCCTCCAGCTTCGCCACGGCCGGAGCCATGTGCCGGGTGTGGAACGCTCCCGCCACCTTCAGCGGCACCACGCGGCGCACGCCCTCGGGCTTGTCGGACTCGAGCGCCGCCAACTCCTCCAGCGTGCCGGCGGCCACGATCTGGCCCGCGCCGTTCACATTCGCCGGCGTCAGGCCGAGCTTCTCCAGGTGCGGGACGGTGACCTCGGGGTCGCCGCCGAGCAGCGCCGACATCCCCGTCTCCGTGATCGCCGCGGCCTCGGCCATGGCCAGACCGCGCGTGCGCACGAGCTTCAGCGCGGCGGCCTCGTCGAGCACCCCCGCGAACGCGGCGGCGGTGATCTCACCGACGCTGTGCCCCGCCACGGCGCCCGGCGTCACATCGCCGAGAGCGGAGGCCGAGAGCAGCCCGGCCGCGACAAGGAGCGGCTGGGCCACGGCCGTGTCACGGATCGCGTCCGCGTCGGCCTGCGTGCCGTAGTGGGCAAGGTCGAGGCCGATGGCGTCGGACCACGCGGCAACGCGGTCCGCGGCACCGGGGAGTTCGAGCCAGGGAGTCAGGAAGCCGGGCGTCTGGGCGCCTTGGCCGGGAGCGACGAGTACGAGCACTCTCACACTCTCTCTTGGGGACGGGTTGGGCCGCCGGTGGGGACAGGGACGAAGAACCGAAGGGGGAATTGTAGACCCCCGACAAAAGCCTACGGCTGGGGATCGGCCTCGGCCAGACGCCCCAGGATGAGGGCGATGCGCAGGGTGAACGCCGAGCGGACGTCCGAGGGCGACCACCCGGTGACGTCGGTCACACGTCGGAGCCGGTAGCGGACGGTATTCGGATGCACGAAGAGCATCCGGGCCGCGCCCTCCAGACTGCTTGCCTGTTCCAGATAGACGCTGAGCGTCTCGAGGAGCGCCGAGCCCGCCTCCTCGAGCGGTCTGTAGATCTCCTCCACCAACTGGTCCCGCGCGGCGGGGTCCGAGGCGATCGAGCGCTCCGGAAGCAGATCGTCCGCGAGAACCGGACGCGGAGCGTCCTGCCAGGCGCCACACGCCTTGAGCCCGGCGGCCGCGGCCTGAGCGGACCGGGTGGCGGCCAACAGGTCCGGCACCACGGGCCCGGCGACCACGGGCCCCGCCGCGAACGGCCCGATCAGCGACTTCGCCACGGCCAGCGGATTGTCGCTGCCACCCGCGATCACGACGAGCCGGTTCCCGAGCACCCCGGTCAGGACCTGCAGCTTGGCGTGGCGCGAGGCCCGCCGGATCGCCTCCACTGTCAGCTCGCTGTCCCCGTCGGGTGCCGTGCCGAGCACCACGCACACGTGCTCGGGGGAGTTCCAGCCGAGCGCCGCGGCCCGGCTGATCGCGCCCTCGTCGGCCTCCCCGGACAGCACGGCGTTCACCACGAGCGACTCGAGCCGCGCGTCCCAGGCGCCCCGCGCCTCCGCCGCCTGCGCGTACACCTGGGCGGTCGCGAACGCGATCTCCCGCGCGTACACGAGCAGCGCCTCCCGCAGCACGCTCTCGTCGCCGGGCGCCGCCACCTCGTCGATCGCGGACTCCATGACCTCGATCGTCGTCCGCACCATCTCCACCGTCTGGCGCAGCGTGATCGCCCGGGTCAACTCCCGGGGCGCGGTGCCGAACACATCGGTCGAGATGGCCTGCGGGGCGTCCGGGTGCCGGAACCACTCGGTGAACGCGGCGATACCCGCCTGCGCCACCAGACCGATCCACGACCGGTTCTCCGGAGGCATCGCCCGGTACCAGGACAACGTCTCGTCCATGCGCGTAATCGCCTGCGCGGCGAGTGCCCCGGACGATTTCTCCAGGCGCTTCAGGGTCGCCGAGTGCGGGTGAGGCTCCGCCGGGCCGCCTGGACGGGCCGTCGGTTCGTTCGCTGAGGGCTGCTCTGATTCCGATTGGGGCACGGGGACAAGACTGCCTTATCGGGACGCCTCAGCGGAGTGGAGGGTCCGAGGCGAGCCCGCCGAAAGGCCGGAAACGACGGCTACCGTGTACCGCGTGACCCCCGGACCCCCCAGCCGGAACGACAGACCCGCGTACGGGCCGCGGCCAGGCCCGCGGTGCTGCCAGGAGACGAACCTGCATGATTGACGTACGTCGCTCCGGCGACCGCTACCCCGGTGGCGAACCCGAGGAGGGGATCGAATCCCTCCACGCGTTCTCCTTCGGCCCGCACTACGACCCGGACAACCTGCGCTTCGGCGCGATCCTCGCCTGCAACGAGGAACGCCTCGCGCCGGGCGCCGGCTTCGACGAACACCCCCACAGCCACACGGAGATCGTCACCTGGGTCGTCACCGGTGAGCTCACCCACCGCGACTCCACCGGCCACGAGTCGGTGGTCCGCCCCGGCGACGTGCAGCGTCTGAGCTCCGGCGGCGGCGTCCGCCACGTCGAACGCAACGACGGCGTCGAGCCCCTCACCTTCGTCCAGATGTGGCTCGCCCCCCTCGACCCGGGAGGCGACCCGGCGTACGAGGTGGTGCACGGCATCGCGGACTCCACCCCCTACGACGTCCCCGCTGCGGGCGCCATGCTGCACGTCCGGCGCCTGGCGGCGGGCGAGCGAGGAGAGGTGCCGGCCGCCCCCCACGTCTACATTCACGTGGTCGAGGGTGAAGTTCGGCTCGGGGACACGGAGTTGGCCGACGGGGACGCCGCCCGCATCACCGCGGAGACCGGCCTCGAGGTGCTGGCGGCGACGGAGGCGCAGCTGCTGATCTGGGAGATGGACGGGTGACCCGGGCCGGGTGACCAGAGGGCCCCGAGGTGACCGAGGTGCGCGAGGTGCCCGAGCCGAGGCGCCCGGTCCGCGGTCAGATCTCCGCGAGCACCGCGTCGGTGAACGGCGGCCACACCTCGGCCGCCCACGGCCCGAACGCCCTGTCCGTCAGAGCCACACAGGCCACCCCGGCATCTGGGTCCACCCACAGGAACGTGCCCGACTGCCCGAAGTGCCCGAACGTCCGCGGCGACGACGAACTCCCCGTCCAGTGGGGCGACTTGTGGCCCCGGATCTCGAAGCCAAGGCCCCAGTCGTTCGGGTTCTGGTGCCCGTACCCCGGAAGCACGCCATTCGTGCCCGGGTACTGCACGGTCATCGCCTCGGCCACGGTCCGCGGGTCGAGCAACCGAGGCGCCTGCACCTCGGCGGCGAACCGCACCAGGTCGTCCACCGTCGACACACCGTCTTTGGCGGGCGATCCGTCGAGCGCCGTCGCCGTCATCCCCAGCGGTTCGAGCACGGCCTGGCGCAGGTACTCGCCGAACGGAATGTCCGTCGCCTTCGCGATGTGGTCCCCGAGCACCTCGAAGCCCGCGTTCGAGTACAGCCGCCGGGTTCCCGGCTCCGACGTCGTCCTGTGCTCGTCGAAGGCGAGCCCGCTGGTGTGGGCCAGCAGATGCCGGACCGTCGAGCCCTCGGGCCCGGCCGGGTCCTCGAGCTCGATCGCCCCTTCCTCGTACGCGACCAGTGCCGCGTAGGCCGCGAGCGGCTTGGTGACCGAGGCCAGCGGGAAACGGTGGGCCGTGGGACCCCAGGTCCCCAGTACCGTGCCGTCCGCACGGACGACGGCTGCTGCGGCGGTCGGTACCGGCCAGTTCTCGATCAACGCGAGGCTCTGCATGCCCACGAGCCTAATTCCTCGCCGAAGTCGTCACAGAGTCAGCCTCATCGCGGGCGCGGGAGTGCGAGCGAATCCGAGGGAGGAGTACAGCGGCTCACCCTCGGCGGAGGCGTGCAGGTCGATGCGGCGCACGGCCCGCTCCTTGAACCAGGCCAGCAGCGCATCCATGCAGGCCCGCGAGTAGCCGCGGCGCCGGTACGCCGGATCGGTGCAGACATTGAAGACGTGCCCCGAAGTGCCCTCCGGGTTTCCGGGGCTGCCCAGGCTGAGGTTGACCGTGCCGGTCACACAGGCCGCGAGCGCGCCTGGAACATCCGGCGCCTCGACCACGAACGCCGCCAACGGGCCACCCTCGTCGGCCAGATGGGACCGCAGGGCCCGCGCCGTGTACGGCTGCCACTCCACGTCGTCGCTCGGTCTCATCGCGTCGAGCATGATCTTGCGCAGGCGGACCAGTTCCTCGGCGTCGGCAGGCGTGGCGCGGCGTACGGCAGTCATGGCCCGCACCGTAGCCGGACCGTATTCGAGGTGTCGTCCCGATATTTGTTTGCCGTGCTTGCTTGGAGTGCACTCCAAGGTTCTAGCGTGGGGGCCATGACGGTGATGGAGACCACGCCCCGGTCCCGCGCAGCGACCCGGAAGACCGACAACTGCGCCTCGGCGCCACCCTCGCACCCCCGCCCGGAGGGGCAGGACCACTACACCATCAGCGAGGTCGTCGCCCTCACCGGACTGACCGCCCACACCTTGCGCTGGTACGAGCGGATCGGCCTGATGCCCGACGTCGACCGCTCGCACACCGGGCAGCGCCGCTACAGCAACCGTGACCTGGACTGGCTGGCGCTCGTCGGCAAGCTACGGCTCACCGGGATGCCGGTGGCCGACATGGTGCGCTACGCCGAGCTCGTGCGCCAGGGTGAGCAGACCTTCGACGAGCGCAGGGAACTGCTCGAAGCGACCCGCCGTGATGTCCTGAACCGGGTGGCGGAGCTGCAGGACACTTTGGCCGTGCTGGACTACAAGATCGACTTCTATGCGGGCGCCCGCCCGGCGCCGGAGAGCGCGTGAACCGCATGCGCAGCCCGGAGCGGACGCCGCGGGCCGGCGGGCGGGCGAGCAGCGGCGCATTCTCACTGTTGAGTTGAGAAGCAACGGGCCCGTGGTGGGCTGATAAACCTCGGCTAGTTGGGGACGGCCTGGGCCTGTGGGCCACCGGTGCTGCTCACGCCAGCCCCAGCGCGAACACCGCGAACCCGGCGGCGAGCAGTCCTGCCAGCGCCCGCCGCCCCCGACTCACCCGCTTCCACGGTGACTCGAAGCCCCGCGCATAGCGTCCTATCAGGACGAGCAAGGTCGCGATCAGCGGCAGCCACGCAAGGCGGACCGCTATCCAGGCGAGCGTGTCCGGTGCCGTCGTGAGGCCCGGTATCGCGCCGGCGAACGAGCCGGGTATCGCCGCCACGAGCAGCGCCGTCTGGTGCCAGCACAGGATGGTCATCGCCGACAGGTTGATGACCACGACCGGTGCCCACAGGGCTGGCCGGCGCAGCAGCTTGCCCAGGCGGTCCCGCACCAGAATCGCCGCGCCGCTCTGTGCGGCCGCGAGGGCGAGGACCAACAGCGACGGCGGGTGCGAGTTCGTCCGTGCCTCGCCAGGTACCCCGACCATCGACGCCGGGTAGTGGAAGAGCAGCAACAAGGCCGCGAACAGAGCCGTTCCACCGGCGAGCAGTGCCCAGGCCCCCCGCTTGCCGAGCCTCTTCTCACCCCAGCAGACACCGAGTTGGTAGGCGAACATCCAGCCCGGAAGGAGATTGAGCAGGCTCAACCACGACGGCATGGCCGAGGAGAAGGGGCCGTATCGGAGGAAGTCGACGACGGCGACCGATCCGATCAGTGGGACCGCGGACCAGGCGCCGAGTCTGTGCGCCGCCTTGATGCACCACGGTGTGAGCGCGGTGATCACGGTGTAGATGCCGACGAACCACAGGGGCTGTATCACCAGGGTGGAAGCTGTGCGCAACGTCGCCATGGGCACCCCGAGGACGTACAGCAGAGGGGCCATCGCGGCCCATACCGCGGTCACACCCAGCACGGGCCGGCCCAGCCGGGCGAGCCTGCCTCGCAGCCAGCCGGCCGTCGACGTGCCACGCTCCCGCGCCCGACGGAACGACAGGACCGACGCGTATCCGCCGACGAGGAAGAAGACCCCGAGCATCTGCAACACCCAACTGAGCGGCGCGAAGAAGCCGAAGCTGCTCAGCGGGCTCGCATTGTGCAGGGCTCCCTGTGGGTCCAGCGTGAAGCCGGCGAGCAGCCAGTGGCCGGTGGGCACGGCGAGCAGAGCCAACGCCCGCAGCCCGTCCACCGCCCGGTCCCGGTGCGCCGGGGTCTTCGCGTCGATCGAGGTGACGGCGGAGGAAAGGGAGGCGCGGAGAGAGGTGGGGGTCATGACGCAGCTCCGGTGGCGATGTCGGCGAAGGCGCGCAGCGAGTCCGTGCCCGGCGCGAAGTAGCCCGTATGTCCCTGTGCTCGCTCGGCAGGCACCCGGTGGGCTCCGAAGGACGCGTCCGTCGGGTCGGTTCCGTGCCCAAGACCGAACAGCTCGACGTTCGGCACCTTGCCGATCCAGTCGCTGTCGTCGCGGGCCGCCCACACCCTGGCGCGGGTGTGCAGTTCGGTCACCGTGTCGGCATGCAGTCCGGGCGAACCGAAGACCACAAGGTCCGCTGCGGGAAGCCGGGACGCGGCGAGCCCGCACACCACTGACCCGTAGCTGTGGCAGAAGACGACCGGTTTCGGGGCGCCCGCCGCGGTGAGGCCCTGTGTGAAGCGGGCCAGCCTGGGGGCTCCCGCCTCGGCCAGCCGGCCGGTGGCCGCGTCCGGGCCCAGACCCACCGGAGTGGTGTATCCCGCCCACGCCACCACGGCCGTCTGCCCACCCGTCGCCCGGTGCAGCGAGCGCGCCATCCCGGTCGGCGTTCCGTACACGTCCCTGGCCCGGTCGAACGTGCCCAGGTCGATATCGGAACCCGGCACGATCACGGAGACATGCCGAGCCGCCTCCAGGTCCCCGTAGACCTCGGCGACCTGGCCACGCCCACGAGGATCGAAGGCGAGTATCCGGCGGTCCTGCGCGAGCAGTTGGGAGCAGCGGTCGGCGAGCGCGCGCGCCGAGGTCCGCTGTCGCTCGGTGAGTGTCCGGTTCGCGGCGTCGGCGCGGGCCCGGTCCTGCGCGGCCCGCAGCGACAGCGCGTTCGCCTGGTACCGCAGAGCGATCGGCGCTCCGTCCAGATTGCCGACGACCGACGGGTGTCGCGTGACCAGATCGTGCTGTTCCGACCCGCTCAACCCGCGGAAGAAGAAAGCGACTTGCGAGGGCTTGGCCCTCGCGGGGTCAGGCAGTCCGCGGCCCAGCGAATCGTCCGCACGCCACGAAGCGGTGCCCGGGGGAGGGCCGGTGAGCGGGCGCTGCTCCTGGCCCGATGCCCAACCCGCCGTGCCGGACACGGCGATTGCCGTGAGCGCGGCGGCTGCCACGGCACGACGGCCGCGTTGTTTCCATGAGCTCAGGCCCATCGCCCGTCTCCCCTTCGTCCAGTGGTGTGACGAGGGGAAGGTAAGAGGACGGACGCGGCCTGGGCGTCACACTGTGGAGCCAACTAGCAGTTGATACCTGGGTACTCAGGCCAATACCGCAGTAGGGGGTCGGGCGTCTCAGGAGTGGCGGTTCACTGTCCGCCGGGTGCGACCAGACCCGATTCATACGCGAAGATCACGGCCTGCGCCCGGTCGCGGAGACCCAACTTCGCCAGCACCCGGCCGATATGGGTCTTCACCGTCTGCTCGGCCAGCACCAATTTCTGCGCGATCTCCTGGTTGGACAGCCCGCGCGCGATCAGCTCGAGAACCTCGGCCTCACGCGGCGTCAGGCTCTTCAGCAGCGGAGAGTGGCTCTTGCGCTGTGCGGGGCGGGTCTTGGCGAAGTCCGCGATGAGACGCTTGGTGACCGTCGGAGCGAGCAGTGCCTCACCGGCTGCGATCACACGAACCGCGGCGATCAGATCGGCCGGTGGCGCGTCCTTGAGCAGAAACCCGGACGCGCCCGCCCACAGAGCGGCGTACACATAGTCGTCGACGTCGAACGTGGTGAGCATCAGCACCTTCGGCCGGTGCACCACGCCGGGAGGTGGATCCAGCAGCTCCTTGGTCGCGGCCAGCCCATCCATCTCGGGCATTCGCACATCCATGAGGACGACATCGGGATGCGTGGAGCGGCTCACCTGGACACCCTCCCTGCCGTCCGGGGCCTCGCCCACGACGTCGATGTCGCTCTGCGCGTTGAGCAGCGCGGCGAAACCCGCCCGCACCATGCTCTGGTCGTCGACGATGATCACGCGGATGGTCATGCGTGCCGAATTCCTTTACGCCGTCGGGGAGTCGGGCACGCTCAACGGGAGCAGGGCCGCGACACGGAAACCTCCGTCGGGCAGCGGGCCCACGTCCAGCGTCCCGCCGACCAACCGTACGCGCTCGTTCATCCCTATCAGTCCGTGCCCGGTACCGGCGGTCGACTCGACAGGCGACACCGGCTCCGCCGCCGGCCCGTTGACCACGACCACCAGGAGGGCGTCGCCGTCGAGGCCGATGGAGACCTGAGTCCGCGCACCCGGAGCGTGCCGCACCACGTTCGACAACGCCTCCTGCACGATGCGGTACGCGGAGAGGTCCACCGCCGGGGGCACCTGGACCAGTTCCCCGACGAGAGTCAGCTCCGGATAGGACAGTTCGGCAGGCACCCCGCCTCGTACAGTCGCCTCGACCAGTTGGCGCAGGTGCGCGAGGCCGGGCTGCGGCAGCAGGTCACCTTGCGTCTCCTCACTGCGCAGGACCGCGAGGAGACGGCGCATCTCGGTCAGCGACGCGCGTGCACCCGTGGCGATCGACTCGAACTCCTCGCGCGCCTCGCCGGGCAGGTCCTGCAGCCGGTAGGGCGCGGAGTCCGCCTGCACGGTGATCACCGACATGTGGTGGGCGACGACGTCGTGCAGCTCGCGCGCGATCCTGGCCCGCTCCTCGAGCAGTGTTCTGCGGGTCCGCTCGGCCTCGCTGATCGTCTCCTGTACGACGAGCTTGCGTCTGGTCTCGCCGCGCTCCCGCAGCAGGGCTCCCAGGAGCAGCACCCCACCGCTCAGGACGATGAGGAGTACTCCCGTGTCCTGGCTGGTGCTGTCGCGGAACATGCCGACCACGATGCTGGCGGCGACGGTCACCAGCCAGATGTTGACGAGAGTGCGACGACTCTCTCGCAGAGCAAGCGCGATGCACAGCACCAGGTACCCGACGACCACCATGGGTGTCCACGGCGACGGATGGTGAGCGTCCCCCTGGAAGACCGGGATCGTGCCCAGCACGGCCGCGGTGATCATGATGTACCAGGCGGCCAGAGGCCGGCTCACCGCGAGGACCAGGGGAGCGGACTGTGCCACGCCGATCGCCGCGGCGAGGCCACCGCTGACCCCGTAGTCGTTCGCCAGGACCTGGGTCGTGACCGGAATCAGCGACGCGGTGAAGCCCAGCGCGACCAGATAGGGCAGCAGCCGCATCCAACGGCGCGGCGCGTGCGCCAGCAGGGGCTCCGACCGGTCGTCGCCCAGGGCCGCGGTCAGCGTCGCCCCGGCCGAGGCCAGCCGGTCGCCCAGCCGACGCACTGCCCCGGTCACGCGCCGAGAGCCCGCCCGGCCGGAACCGTCGTCCGGTGGGCGGGGCGTCTTCTCGGGGGATGGCGGTGCAGTGCTCATGGCCAGATCAGCGTAGACACCCGGGGTCGATCGCGCCGTCATACTGGAGTGCTCAACCGCACCCCCTACCCAGGTATGAGAGAACCGGCGGTCGGGCGTGTCCCCGGCGCCGGGCCGCGCGGCCCGGCCGTCACAGCTCGGCGAGCAGCTCGGCCTTCTTCGACGTGAATTCCAAGTCGGTCACCAGACCGGCCTGGTGCAGCTCTCCCAGGTGTCGGATGCGGTCGGCGATGTCCGCAGGGTCGCGCCTTCCGGGACCCGCCGACTCGGTACACAAAGTCCCGCCCTGCTGCGGCGTGGGGCCGGACGCGCGCACGGCCGCCAGCACCGAGGCGGCGAACGGCAGCGACTCGTGCACCGGGCCGTAGCCAAGACCGAAGACGACCGCGGCCGGATCCTGGTCCGCCTGACCAGGCTGCTCGCCGGAAGCGTCCCGGGGCAGCAGGCGCAGATGGCCCTCGAAGAGTTCGGGCGAGCGCCATTCGACGCCGCTCAGGTCCGAGATCGGGAACGTCTTGTCCCCGGCCTTCCACTTCGCGGAGGACGCACCGGTCCAGAACCAGCGGAATGCCACCGCGTCGCCGTCGAAGGTCGCCTTCCCGTCGTAGGCCTTGAACTGGCGGGGCGGCTCGGGAGGAGCCACCAGATAGCTCTCCGGACGCATGTCCTCATGGTCGGAGAGCTTCGCCCGCAGCTCGTCGGTGTAGTACTCGCCGAGCGTCTCCCGCTCCGCGGGCAGCACGAGGCGGTACGGGTCGCTCCCCTCCTTGAGCTGACCCGCGGCAGCGTCCATCAGAGGGTCCGCGCCCGGCCGCGGCACCGCGTGCAGCACGACGGTCCCGCGTTTCCCAGGCGTCAGGGTCACCGCCGCGACCGCTTCCAGAGGGATGCGGCGTTCGCCCAGCGCCTGAAGGAGCTTCGGCGTGCGGATCCCCCGTTCGAAGCGGATGAGCACGGAGTCGGACTCGAACTCCCAGGCGGCATGAAATCCGGCCAGTACGTCACCCATGTGGCTCATCGTAGGCGGAGCGCGCGTGTCCGTCGCCTATCGCGGCAGACCGCTGTTTCAGCACTTTCTACGCGCGTCAGGCGGAGACGTTCCCGGAGAAACCGTCCAGGCAGCCCTGACCTCCGCCGGCACAGTGCACTGTCTTGTACCCGCCGGTGCCGATGTCGGCGAAGTTGGCGAGGCTCTCGGTGCCCGGCACGAAGTAGCCGGTATGGCCCTTGGAATCCCCTGCCGCCATGACGCGCGCGCCGAAAGCGGAGGAGACGGGGTCGGCTCCATGACCGAGACCGCCCACCTCCATGTAGGGAATGTCCTGGATCCAGTCGTCCTTGTCGCGGGTGGCCCACACGCGCGCGTGCGTGTCCAGGCCCGCCGCACTCTGGGCGCGCATGCCCGGACTGCCCGCCACCGCGATGTCGCTGACCCGCCCCGGCATGTGGTGCGCCGCGACGCCGCACACCACCGAGCCGTAGCTGTGGCAGTACAGGGCGACGGAGGACCGGCCGGGCAGACCGCGCAGCATGGCGTTGAGCCGGACCGCTCCGTCCTCGGCGCGCATCGCCGTGGCGGCGTCCACGCCCAGGCCGGCCGGCGCGGTGTAGTCGGCCCACGCGACAACCGCGGTACGTGTGTGCGGACTGGCGCTGCGCTCGGCGCCGTACAGCGAGCGCGCCATGCCCACGGGCGCCGAGTACTGGCGCGATGTGCGTTCGAAGGTGAGCACGTTCGTGTCGACACCGGGCACCACGACGGACACCCGCTGGGCCTTGCCGAGGTCACCGAAGACCTCGGCGACCCGGCCGCCGCCCATGGGGTCGAAGGAGAGGATCTTACGATCGGGCCTCGCCAGGGATGTGAACCTCTTCATGCGCTTTTTCGCGTCGGCGTGACCGACGGACGACAACCGGTTGTCGTACATACGCCTGTGCTCGACCCGGCGGGCCTGGTCGAGTGCGACGTGGTTGGCGCGATATCGCAGCTCTGTAGGGGCGCCGTTCATGTTGCCGACCGCGAGCGGATACCGGGCGGCGAGCTCGCCGCGCTGGTGCGCGCTCAACGAGCCGAAGAAATGCGCGAGGCGGGTGGGGGAACCGTCGTGCGCGGGCAAGGCATGTCCATTTATCCGGCCGTGCTCCCAAGAGGTGAGCGCGGTCTGGAGCGGAGATGTGACGCCTCGCTGATGACGCACCGCGGTCCAGCCGGTGGTGGCCAGCATGACGAACACGACGGCCAGCGCAAGCAGTGCGCGCCAGACGTTGAGTTGGGGAGAGGTATCGAAGGAAGTCACTGCGGGACACCCTAGGAGAAGCGCGTGCGGCACCGTGAATGAGGTGAGCCGGATCACGTTTCCCCTGGTGTATTTGGGTAGAACCGGACACGGCTGCAGTGATGGCCTCACGCTACGTAGGGGCAGGAAACGCCTTTCGCGCGCGTGGGTGCGACTCATCTCACCCTGCCGTCTTCGTGTCGATCATTCCTGGTCGCGGCGCCATTGCCCGGCCAGTGAAGGCCTCAAGTGATCCAGGTACGACTCGGTGAGCGCGCGGATCGATTCGATGCTCCCGTCGTCTCCCGCACCCCACAGGCGTCCGGTCATCCGCATGACGCCACCGAACGCGGCGACGGCCACGCGCGGGCGCGGGTCGCTGTCCACGTCGAGGCTTTCGCGATCGGCGACCACGCGCGCGAGTTCCTCTTCCAGCTCGATGGAGCGGCGCAAGTGAACCGCGAGCAAGGAGGGGGTCGACTCGATCATCTGGTAGGTGCGCATGTGGAGTTCGAGGGGGATGAGCTCCTCGACTACGCGGCTCATCGCATCCCAAGTGCCGAGCACGGTCTGCCGCAGCGCCTCGAACGGGCTTTCCCCTGAGGGGCGTTCGCGCAGCGCGGCGAGGAAGCGGCACTCCACCGTCTGCTGCACCGCGAGCGCGACCTCCTCCTTGTTCGCGAAATACCGGAAGAACGTGCGCTGGGACACCTCGCAGGCCTCGGTGATCTCGTCGACCGTCGTCCGATCGAACCCCTGGGTCGTGAAGAGCTCAAGTGCGGTGCGCAACAAGGAGTTTCGGGTGCGTTGCTTCTTGAGTTCACGCAGGTTGATTCGATCCGTCATGGTCCTCTTTCTTGCCGTTTGTGCAGCTCACCATAGTGTGAGCGACGTGACAGTTACTGACTTGTTAAATAGTTCGTCAACTGTCAGTGGCTGTCATTAGCCTCGAACACATGACTAGTCAGACCACTGTCGACAAGGCGGATCGGGTTCCGGAGCCCGAGCACGTCCCGGCACCGGCCAAGGGGCTGCGCGGGCACCCCTGGTTGACACTTTTCTCCGTCGCGATCGGCGTCATGATGGTCGCCCTGGACGGCACCATCGTCGCCATCGCCAACCCGACTATTAAGAAGGACCTCGGCGCGAGCTTCGCCGACGTTCAGTGGATCACCAACGGCTACTTCCTCGCTCTCGCGGTCGCGCTGATCACCGCGGGCAAGCTCGGTGACCGATTCGGCCACCGACAGACCTTCCTCATAGGTGTCGTCGGCTTCGCCGCCGCGTCGGGGGCCATCGGCCTGTCCGACAGCATCGCCCTCGTCATCACGTTCCGCGTGCTCCAGGGCCTGTTCGGGGCACTGCTCATGCCTGCCGCCCTCGGCCTGCTGCGCGCCACGTTCCCCGCCGAGAAACTGAACATGGCGATCGGCATCTGGGGCATGGTCATCGGCGCCTCGACCGCCGGCGGCCCGATCGTCGGCGGGCTGCTCGTCGAGCACGTCAGCTGGCAGTCGGTCTTCTTCATCAACGTCCCCATCGGCGTTCTCGCCCTTGCCCTGGGGCTCTTCATCCTCCTTGACCACCGCGCCGAGAACGCGCCGCGGTCCTTCGACGTCCTCGGCATCGTGCTGCTGTCCGGCGCGATGTTCTGCCTGGTCTGGGCGCTCATCAAGGCCCCGACATGGGGCTGGGGCGACGGTATGACCTGGACGTTCATCGCCGGTTCGGTGCTGTGCTTCGTGGTGTTCGCGCTCTGGGAGACCCGCGTCGCCGAACCACTCATCCCGATGGCCCTGTTCCGGTCCGTGCCGTTGTCGGCCGGTGTGGTGCTGATGGTGCTCATGGCCATCGCCTTCATGGGCGGGCTGTTCTTCGTCACGTTCTACCTCCAGAACGTGCACGGCATGAGCCCGGTCGAGAGCGGCATGCACCTGCTTCCGCTGACCGGCATGATGATCGTCGGCTCGCCGTTGGCGGGCGCGATGATCACGAAGTTCGGCCCTCGCGTCCCGCTCGCCGGTGGCATGACGCTCACCGCCGCCGCCATGTACGGGATGTCCACGCTGGAAGCGGGGACGGGCAGCGGGATCATGTCCCTCTGGTTCGCCCTGCTCGGTCTTGGGCTCGCGCCCGTGATGGTCGGAGCGACCGAAGTCATCGTGGGCAACGCCCCGTTGGAGCTCTCCGGCGTGGCCGGCGGACTCCAGCAGGCCGCGATGCAGATCGGCGGCAGCCTCGGCACCGCCGTGCTCGGTGCCGTCATGGCGTCCAAGGTCGACAGCGACCTCGCCGGGAACTGGACGGGCGCCGGGCTCCCGCCGCTCACGCACGGGCAGCTGGGCCAGGCGGCGGAGGCGGTCCAGGTCGGTGTCGCGCCGGTGCCTCCGGGCGCCCCGCCTGCGCTCGCCGAGAAGATCACAGGCGTCGCGCAGGACACCTTCATCTCGGGCATGAGCGCGGCCTGCCTGGTCGCCGCGGGCGTCGCCGTCGTCGCCATCCTCGTCGCGCTGCTGACCAAGCGCGGGGAGAACGCGGAGGCGGGCGCGGGCGCAGCGCACATCTGACGGCCGACCACCGGCCCGGATCGCGTGTAACCCGCTTTTATGGCGTGCGAAACCGCTCGTGCGAGGGAAGCCCCCGGGAACTATCCGGGGGCTTTCGCTTATCAGGGTGACGTCCCTCGGCAGCTCTTCCCGGAACCAGATCTTCCGGGCCAGAGTGTCTGGCAAGCGATCAGTCGCGACCGCAACTGGTCGACACGACACGGGGGTTGAAGAACATGCGTACATTCATGACCACGGCTGCCGCCGCTACCGCGCTCGCCGCGGTGGCACTCACTCCTGGCCTCGCCACCGCGGCGGCGCCACCGACCTTGGGCGACTGCGCGGCGGGGGAGCTGTGTCTCTGGGGCAAGAGCGGGTTCAAGGGGTCCAGGCACGCCTATGAGCTGGCCGATATCGACATCGAAAGCTGCATCGCGCTGCCGGAGGGGAGCAGCGCGACGTCCCTCGCCAACCGCACCGGCCGTCCCGTCACCACCTATCAATCCGCGGTGTGCGCGGAGACCGGTGAGTTCCAGACGTACCCCGGCAGCGGGACATGGGAGCCCGAATCCCCGTACCGGGCCCGGGCGTTCAAGGTCTGGGAGCAATAGGGGGTCGGCGGGAACCGTGGAGTACGGCGCGCGATAGACCGCGGCAAGCGGGGTACCCGAAGCATCGCCCGAGTCCGGAAGAACCGGAAAATCTCAGGGAGTGATGATGGCGGGCTTCGGACACACCACGCGCAAGCACCCCCGCTCACGTGGCCGCGTAGGGTCACGGACCGGGCCGGACCGCGCGTCGCTCGGAATCATCGGCCTCATCTGCGCGATCGCCGGCTTCTTCACCCTGGGGATCGTGCTCGGACCGGTCGCCGTCGTCTGCGGCTGGCTGGCCATGGGCCGTCGCTGGACCGGCACACAGTCGGTACCCGCACTCGTCGCGGTCGTGCTCGGCGCGATCGACATTCTCCTCGCGATCGTCTGGCTGGCCTCTGCGGCCGGGCCGCTCGCGGGCGGAGCGTTCTGAGCGAACCGGGACATGCCGGAGGGCGGCGAGGCCGAAGCTCTCGCCGCCCTCCGCCCAGTATCCGGTGAGGCCCTCACCAGCCAGGTAACGACCGGTCCAGGTAACCACCGGTCAGGCAGTCACCGCTCAGGCGTCGCCCCCGGCCGTGCCGGGATCGGCGGCCGAGACTTCGAGCAGCTGGTAGCGGTCGATCGCCTGCTTGAGGACCGAGCGGTCGACCTTGCCCTCCCGCGCCAGCTCTGTGAGCACCCCGAGCACAACCGATTGGGCATCGATGTGGAAGAAACGACGCGCGGCGCCTCGTGTGTCCGCGAAACCGAAACCGTCCGCACCAAGGGACTGGTACGTGCCGGGCACCCAGCGCGCGATCTGGTCGGGGACGGAGCGCATCCAGTCGGAGACGGCGACGAACGGCCCCTGCGCGCCGGACAGCTTCTGCGTGACGTAGGGCGTGCGCTGCTCCTCTTCTGGGTGCAGCAGGTTGTGGCGCTCTACTTCCACCGCCTCGCGGCGCAGTTCGTTCCACGACGTCGCGGACCAGACGTCGGCCCGTACGTTCCAGTCCTGGGCGAGGATCTGCTGCGCCTCGATCGCCCACGGGACGCCGACGCCCGACGCCAGGATCTGGGCGGGGATCGAGCCCGAAGTCCCGGTGCTGATGCGGTGGATGCCCTTGAGGATGCCCTCGACGTCGACATCGGCCGGTTCGGCGGGGTGCTGGATCGGCTCGTTGTAGACGGTCAGGTAGTAGAAGACGTCCTCGCCCGCCTTGCCGTCGGCGGTCGGGCCGTACATCCGGCGCAGCCCCTCCTTGACGATGTACGCGATCTCGTAGGCATACGCCGGGTCGTAGGCCACGCAGGCGGGGTTGGTCGAAGCGAGCAGCTGCGAGTGCCCGTCCGCGTGCTGGAGGCCCTCGCCGGTCAGCGTCGTGCGGCCGGCGGTCGCACCGAGGACGAAGCCACGCGCCAGCTGGTCGCCCATCTGCCAGAACTGGTCGCCGGTGCGCTGGAAACCGAACATCGAGTAGAAGACATAGACCGGGATCAGCGGCTCGCCGTGGGTCGCGTAGGCGGAGCCGGCGGCGATCAGGGACGCCGTGCAGCCGGCCTCCGAGATGCCGTCGTGCAACATCTGGCCGGTGGCCGACTCCTTGTAGGCGAGCAGGAGTTCACGGTCGACGGACTCGTACTGCTGGCCGAGCGGGTTGTAGATCTTCGCGCTCGGGAAGAAGGAGTCCATGCCGAAGGTGCGGTACTCATCGGGAGCGATCAGCACGAAGCGCTTGCCGATCTCCTTGTCCCGCATCAGGTCCTTGAGCAGCCGGACGAAGGCCATCGTGGTGGCGATCGACTGCTGCCCGGAGCCCTTCTTGACGCCCGCGTAGGCCTTGTCGTCCGGGAGCTGGAGGGGCTTCGCGCGCACGACGCGGGTCGGGACGTACCCGTCCAGCGCCTTGCGGCGGTCGTGCATGTACTGGATCTCCGCGGAGTCCCGGCCGGGGTGGTAGTACGGCGGGGCGCCGCTCTCCAACTGCGCGTCGGTGATCGGGATGTGCAGCCGGTCGCGGAAGCCCTTGAGGTCGTCGACCGTCAGCTTCTTCATCTGGTGCGTGGCGTTGCGGCCCTCGAAGTTCGGCCCGAGGGTCCAGCCCTTGACCGTCTGCGCCAGGATGACCGTCGGCTGCCCCTTGTGCTCCCGGGCGGCCGTGAACGCGGCGAAGATCTTCTTGTGGTCGTGGCCGCCGCGGCCCAGGTGCTGGATCTCCTTGTCGGTCATGTTCTCGACCATCGTGCGCAGGCGGTGGTCGTCGCCGAAGAAGTGCTCGCGGATGTAGTCGCCGGTCTCCGTGGCGTACGTCTGGAACTGGCCGTCGGGCGTCGTATTCAGCCTGTTGACCAGGACGCCGTCCCGGTCCTGCGCGAGCAGCGGGTCCCAACTGCGGTCCCAGACCAGCTTGATGACGTTCCAGCCGGCGCCGCGGAACTGGGACTCGAGCTCCTGGATGATCTTGCCGTTGCCGCGCACCGGGCCGTCGAGGCGCTGCAGATTGCAGTTGACGACGAAGGTGAGGTTGTCGAGGCCCTCACGGGCGGCGATGGAGAGCTGGCCGAGGGACTCGGGCTCGTCCATCTCGCCGTCGCCGAGGAAGGCCCACACCTGCGACTTGGAGGTGTCGGCGATGCCGCGGGCCTCCATGTAGCGGTTCATCCGCGCCTGGAAGATCGCGCCCAGCGGGCCGAGGCCCATGGAGACCGTGGGGAACTCCCAGAAGTCCGGCATGAGGCGCGGGTGCGGGTACGAGGACAGTCCGTTGGGCGCCTTCGACTTCTCCTGGCGGAAGCCGTCGAGCTGCTCCTCGCTGAGCCGGTCCAGGAGATAGGCGCGGGCGTAGATGCCCGGAGAGGCATGGCCCTGGAAGAAGACCTGGTCGCCGCCGTCGCCCTCGTCCTTGCCGCGGAAGAAGTGGTTGAAGCCCACGTCGTACAGCGACGCGGAGGAGGCGAAGGTGGCGATGTGGCCGCCGACGCCGATGCCGGGCCGCTGAGCGCGGGACACCATCACCGCCGCGTTCCACCGCGTCGCGTTGAGGACCTTGCGCTCGATGTCCTCGTTGCCGGGGAAGAAGGGTTCGTCCTTGGTGGCGATCGTGTTGATGTAGTCCGTGCTGCGCATCTCGGGCACGGCCACGCGCTTCTCGCGGGCCCGCTCGATCAGCCGGAGCATCAGGTACCGGGCCCGCTCGCGGCCGCGCTCGTCGATTGCGGCGTCAAGGGAGTCGAGCCACTCCTGGGTCTCCTCGGGATCGAAGTCCGGGACCTGGCTGGGAAGACCGCCAATGATGATCGGGTTGCGATCGGATCCGGAAACCACGCTGTTCCTTCACTGTCGGTGATGCCTCTGTTGCACCGTCGGGTGCGCCGTTGTCCATCGTGTACCTCGAATTCGGAATCGTCATCTCTACCGAGAGGTAATTCGAGGTCCGGCCCACATCCCGCCATCCGTCGCGCTCAAATCGCCACGATACGCCGATTTCGCTCAGGCGTTCCGAGGGGGTGGCGTGGGCCCCGGTCGCGCTCGGTGCTCGGGCAGTGACGGGCAAAGCTGACAGATCGCTGTGGCGCAGATCACTGGACGGCGGGGATCCTTGACGGGAGTTGCGGCGACACAGCCTGGAAAGTCACCGTTTCGGCGGTCTTGATGGCCGGGTACTTGCGCGATCCGTCGCGCACGTGTGGACTACGGCCAACGCTTCGCGCGTACGCGAGGCTGTAGACAACTTCGTAAACACGATCAGGAGGCAATCCGTGAGCGCGACCGCGGACCACGCGGAAACGAACCTTGCCGTGAGGCTGGGTTTCCAGACCGACCAGGTGGTCCAGGAGATCGGCTACGACGACGACGTCGATCAGGAGCTCCGAGAGACCATCGAGGCGGCCATCGGCTCCGAGCTCGTCGACGAGGACTACGACGACGTGGCTGACGCCGTGGTGCTCTGGTTCCGTGATGACGACGGGGACCTTACTGATGCGCTGGTGGACGCCATCGCTTACATGGAGGAAGGCGGCTCCATCCTGCTTCTGACGCCGAAGACCGGCCGCGACGGTTACGTCGAGGCCAGTGAGATCGGCGAAGCCGCCACCACGGCGGGCCTGACCGCGAGCAAGAGCGTCAGCGCGGGTAAGGACTGGACCGCAAGCCGTCTGGCCACGCCGAAGGCAGCCGCCAAGAAGCGATAGCAGCCGGAACGGAACGAGAACCCTTGTGAGGGCCCCCGCAGGTGCGCCACAGCGCCCGCGGGGGCCCTCACGCATGACCGCACGCCCCGCGCCGCCCTGCTCGGCAGTGCCCGAACGTGGCCAACTAGGCTGAAGCCACCCGAACAGCCCCACGGAAGGGAAGCTTCACCATGGCGATCGAGGCCGGCACCAAGGCTCCGGAGATCGAGCTCAAGAACCAGCACGGTGAGACCGTGAAGCTCTCGGACTTCCGGGGCGAGAAGAACGTGGTGCTGCTCTTCTACCCGTTCGCCTTCACCGGCGTGTGCACCGGGGAACTGTGCGCGCTGCGTGACGAGTTGCCGAAGTTCGTCAACGACGACGTGCAGCTGCTCGCCGTATCGAACGACTCCCCGTTCTCGCTGCGTGTCTTCGCCGAGCAGGAGGGCCTTGAGTACCCGCTCCTGAGCGACTTCTGGCCGCACGGCGAGGCCTCGCGCGCGTACGGCGTCTTCGACGAGGAGAAGGGCTGCGCGGTGCGTGGCACGTTCATCATCGACAAGGAGGGCGTGGTCCGCTGGACCATCGTCAACGGTCTCCCCGACGCGCGTGACCTGAACGAGTACGTCAAGGCGATCGACGCCCTGTAGGGCGAGCCGTCGACGGACGACACCCTGCTGGATCCCTCGCCGGGGCGGGAACCCCTTACTAGGATCCAGACGTTGATCCGATACAAGAGCAGCACGGGGGCTCCCCGCCCCTAGGGACCATAGGGAGGAATCGTGGGAGTCAGCCTCAGCAAGGGTGGCAACGTATCGCTGAGCAAGGAGGCCCCTGGCCTCACGGCAGTCGTCGTGGGCCTCGGGTGGGACGTCCGTACCACTACCGGTACGGACTTCGACCTTGACGCGAGCGCCATCCTGACGAACGCCGAGGGCAAGGTTCGCAACGACCAGGACTTCGTGTTCTTCAACAACCTGAAGAGCGCGGACGGCTCGGTCGAGCACACCGGTGACAACACCACCGGTGAGGGCGAGGGCGACGACGAGCAGGTCAAGGTCGACCTCGCTTCGGTTCCGGCCGATGTCGACAAGATCGTGTTCCCGGTGTCGATCTACGACGCCGAGAGCCGTCAGCAGTCCTTCGGCCAGGTGCGCAACGCGTTCATCCGCGTCGTGAACCAGGCGGGCGGCGCCGAGATCGCCCGTTACGACCTCTCCGAGGACGCCTCCACGGAGACCGCGATGGTCTTCGGCGAGCTGTACCGCAGCGGGGCGGAGTGGAAGTTCCGCGCTGTCGGCCAGGGCTACGCCTCGGGCCTGCGCGGCATCGCGCAGGACTTCGGCGTCAACGTCTGAGCCGAAGCACCGCAGCACGTTCATCCCGTCCGGCGCCGCACCTCCAGTGCGGCGCCGGACGCGCTCGACCACAGCATCACCACACCTCGGGGAGGACACGATCATGGGCGTCACGCTCGCCAAGGGAGGCAATGTCTCCCTCTCCAAGGCCGCACCGAACCTCACACAGATCCTGGTCGGGCTCGGATGGGACGCGCGCTCCACCACCGGCGCGGACTTCGACCTCGACGCCAGCGCGCTGCTCTGCAGCGATGGCCGGGTCATGGGCGACGAGTGGTTCATCTTCTACAACCAGCTCAAGAGCCCGGACGGTTCGGTCGAGCACACGGGAGACAACCTCACCGGCGAGGGTGAGGGCGACGACGAGTCGCTCCTGGTCGACCTCTCCAAGGTGCCGGCCGGCTGCGACAAGATCATTTTCCCCGTCTCCATCCATGACGCGGACAACAGGAGCCAGACCTTCGGCCAGGTCAGCAACGCGTTCATCCGCGTCGTGAACCAGGCGGACGGTCAGGAGCTCGCCCGTTACGACCTCTCCGAGGACGCTTCCACCGAGACGGCCATGATCTTTGGCGAGGTGTACCGATACGGAGGAGAGTGGAAGTTCCGGGCAGTGGGCCAGGGGTACGCGTCAGGGCTCAGGGGTATCGCTCTAGACTTCGGAGTCAACGTTTCCTAAAGCGTTCTCCTGGTGAGGTTCAAGCTCGGGCGGTTCCGGGGTTCTCCTGCTGGGGGCCCGGGGCCACCTCCCGGGAGAATGCAGTGTTAAGCCGTGCGCGGAGCGGGGGAGCCCCGTACAACCAGCACGGGGAAACCCGTTCACATGATGGGGTAGCCAGTGCTTCTGAAAACCTTCGGCTGGTCGTTCGCGATCACCGTGCTCGGCTTGATCGCCGCGGTGTTCTACGGCGGATGGGAGGCCTTCGGGGTCGTCTTGATCCTTGTGATCCTGGAGATCTCGCTGTCCTTCGACAACGCCGTGGTCAACGCCGGAATCCTGAAGAAGATGAGCGCCTTCTGGCAGAAGATCTTCCTCACGGTCGGTGTGCTGATCGCCGTCTTCGGCATGCGGCTCGTCTTCCCCGTCGTCATCGTCGCCATCAGCGCCAAGCTGGGCCCGATCGAGGCGGTCGACCTCGCGTTCAACCAGCCCGACCGCTACCAGCAGCTGGTCACGGACGCGCACCCGTCCATCGCCGCCTTCGGTGGCATGTTCCTGTTCATGATTTTCCTCGACTTCATCTTCGAGGAGCGCGACATCAAGTGGCTGGGCTGGCTCGAGCGCCCGCTCGCCAAGCTCGGCAAGGTCGACATGCTGTCGGTCTGCGTCGCCCTGATCGTGCTGCTCATCGCCTCCATGACGGTCGCGGTCCACGCGCACCAGCACGGCGGCGTACACGCGGACAAGCAGGCCACCGTGCTGCTCGCGGGCGTCGCGGGTCTCATCACGTATCTCGTGGTGAACGGTCTGTCGGGCTTCTTCGAGCACCGTCTCGAGGAAGAGGAGGAGCGCGAGCACGAGGCCGAGGAGAAGGCCAAGCGCGAGGGCAAGCCGCAGTCGGCGGCGGTGATGGTCGGCAAGGCCGCGTTCTTCATGTTCCTCTACCTCGAGGTCCTCGACGCGTCCTTCTCCTTCGACGGTGTGGTCGGCGCCTTCGCGATCACCAACGACATCGTGATGATGGCCCTCGGCCTCGGCATTGGCGCCATGTACGTCCGTTCGCTCACGGTCTACCTGGTCCGCCAGGGCACCCTGGACGACTACGTGTACCTGGAGCACGGCGCGCACTACGCGATCGGCGCGCTCGCCGTGCTCCTCCTGGTCACCATCCAGTACCAGATCAGCGAGCTCATCACGGGCCTGATCGGCGTCGTGCTGATCGCCTGGTCGTTCCTGTCCTCGGTGCGGCGCAACAAGCGGATCGCGGCCGAGGAGGGCGGCTCCTCCGGGAGTTCGGACAAGGCCGAGGTGTCATCAGGAGTCTGATTCACGGGTTTGACCCCTGGGGTATTCCTGGAACGCTGTGAGCGGGGCGGTTGTACGAGGACAAGTCCTCAGCGGCCGCCCCGTCGGCATGTACGGCGGCACTTGGGGGCGGTATGTCCTTCTGGGACAGGGTATGGCGCGGGAACTCCGCGCAGTTCGAGTTCGATTCGGGCAGCGCGGCGACCAACGCCATCGAACTCACCAAGCGACATCCGGTCGTCTCGCTCTCCAAGCAGGGCGCGGCCACCGGCAATCTGCGCATCAATTTGTCGTGGCGGATGCGGACTTCGGACATCGGCGGTCCCAAGCGGAACAGCCTGATGCGGCATCCGTTCAGCATGTTCAAGCCCGATGTGGTGCAGGCACACACCCAGTCGATGGTCAATGTGGACCTCGACCTCGGCTGCCTGTACGAGCTGAAGGACGGTTCGAAGGGGGTCGTGCAGCCTCTCGGCAGCTTCTTCGGGGCGCTCAACGAGCCGCCGTACGTGAAGCTCAGCGGCGACGACCGGTTCGGCTCGGGGTCCGGTGAGACCGTCTACGTCAACCTCGATCACCGCGACGACATCAAGCGCCTGCTGGTGTTCGTCTACATCTACGACCAGACGCCGGCCTTCGACCGTACGCACGCCCACGTGACGCTGTACCCGAGCAACGGCCCCCGGATCGAGATCAGCCTCGACGAGCGGGCGCCGCAGGCCCGTTCGTGCGCCGTGGTCTCCATCGAGAACGTGAAGGGCGACTTCGTCGTACGACGCGAGGTGCGCTTCGTGTACGGGTTCCAGGCCGAGCTCGATCGCCTGTACGGGTGGGGCCTGCAGTGGGGCCGGGGCTACAAGTCCGTCACCGGCCGGTGAACTGCGGCCCCTGCGGCGGCAGCTTGAAGGCCGGGTCGGGCCACGCCGACACCGGCTGCGGGTACCCGTACGCGGGCGGCTGCTGCTGCGTGGCGGCCGCCGACGGGTAGCCGTACGCGGGCGGCTGCTGGGGCGGCAGCGGGAACGCCGCCGCCACGACCGGCGCCGCCTCGGGCATCGGGCCGGGAGCCGCGAGGGGCGGCGCGGGTTCGGCGGCCGGGGCGGCTGCGGCGGGCACGGCCTCGGGCCCGGCGGCAGCAGCGGCCTCGGCGGATGATTCGTCGACCGAGATACCGAAGTCCGTCGCGAGGCCCACCAGGCCGTCGGAGTAGCCCTCGCCGACCGCGCGCAGCCGCCAGCCGTCACCGCGCCGGTACAGCTCGCCGCAGATCAACGCGGTCTCGGCGCCGGTCTCCGGCTTGATGTCGAAGTACGCGATCGGCTCGGCGCCCTCGGCCCCGGCGTCGTAGAGGGACAGCCGCAGCGACCGAACGGTCTCGAAGGGGGTCGCGTCCGGGTCCGTGGACGCCGTTACGAGGATCCGGGTGATCTCCGCGGGAATGCCGGAGAGGTCCGCCTGGACGGTGTCCGTCATGCCGTCGGCGGCGCGCTTCTGGCCGAGCCGCCAGACCTTCCCCGAGGGGTGGCGCGGCTGGTTGTAGAAGACGAAGTCCTCGTCGGACCGGACCTGTCCGTCCGCGGCGAGCAGCAGCGCCGAGGCGTCGACGGCCGGCACGCCCTGCCCCGGGGACCAGCGGAGCACGGCGCGCACCGCTGTGGAGTCGAGCGGGACGTTCGCCCCCTTGAGCATCGCGTGCGTCATGCCGTCATCCTGCCTCCCCGCTGGCGGCCGGGACAACGCGGGGTGCAAAGATCGACATCTCTGTGCGCAGGCATCGCCCGCCGCGTGCGGGGCGGGAGAACAGCGCGCGACACGCGCCGGTTACCAGAACTTCATTACGGTCGGGAACCTTTGACACGCCCTTGTACGTACTATTACCGGCCACATCATTCCGGGTGGACCGGCAGTGCGGGGGAGTTTTATGCGTCATTTCGGGCACATCGCCCCTGAGGTGCGGGAGCGTCTGTTCCACGAGGAGCCGCGGGACTTCACCGCGGACTCCCCGCCCCGCATGCTCGCGGCGGCACTCGGGGCGACGCTCTACAGTCCGGCGACCCGCCCGCAGCTCGCGGCCGACGTGCTCAAGCAGGCCGGGCACGGCGTCGCCTCCATGGTGCTGTGCCTCGAGGACTCGATACACGACGGCGAGGTGCCGGGCGCCGAGGAGAACCTGGTGCGGCAGCTCACCGAGCTCGCGCGCAGGGACACCGAGGGGGCCGAGCCGCCCCTGCTCTTCATCCGGGTACGGACCCCGGAGCAGATCACCGATCTCGCGGCGCGGCTCGGCCCCGCCGTGGGAATGCTGTCCGGATTCGTGCTGCCGAAGTTCACCGAGGAGCGGGGCGTTCCGTTCCTGGAGGCACTCACCGCCGCCGAGGCGACCACAGGGCGGCGACTTTTCGCCATGCCTGTCCTGGAATCGCCCGACCTGCTGCACTTGGAGACGCGCGGCGAGACGCTGGCCGGCATCGCCCGCACCGTCGACAAGTACCGCGAGCGGGTGCTCGCGCTGCGCCTCGGCGTCACCGACTTCTGCTCGGCGTACGGGCTGCGCAGGCCGGCGGACATGACGGCGTACGACGTCCAGATCGTGGCCTCCGTCATCGGCGACGTGGTCAACCTGCTGGGCCGGGCGGACGGCACGGGGTTCACGGTGACCGGGCCCGTCTGGGAGTACTTCCGCCACCAGGAGCGCATGTTCAAGCCGCAGCTGCGCCGCAGCCCCTTCCTGGAGGGGCGGGCCGACGACCTGCGGCAGGCGCTCATCCAGCGCGACATGGACGGGCTGCTGCGCGAGATCGAGCTGGACCGGGCCAACGGACTGCTCGGCAAGACCTGCATCCACCCCACGCACGTGCTGCCCGTGCACGCGCTCTCCGTCGTGAGCCACGAGGAGTACAGCGACGCCTGCGACATACTGCGGCCCGAGCGGGACGGTGGCGGTGTGCTCCGGTCCGCGTACACGAACAAGATGAACGAGGTGAAGCCGCACCGCGCGTGGGCCGAGCGGACGCTGCGGCGTGCGGAGGCGTTCGGGGTGGCGCGGGAGGACGTGGGGTTCGTGGAGCTGCTGACGGCCGGGTTGCCGGGATGAGTGACGAGGAGATCCGGGCTTTCGGGGTGCGTGAACCAGGGGTGCGTGAATTCGGGGTGCGTGCAGAGGTGAGACCGGCTTTCGGGACGCGTGAAGAGGCGAGAGGCAGCGGGAACGTGGTGTGGTCGGGGGAGTGGGTCGCCGAGCGGCTCGGGGTCGAGCTGACGGGCGAGCGGGAGCTGTCCGGGATGCTGGGGCTCGCGCTGCGGCGCAACCCCAAGCGCGCGCACCTGCTGGTGTCGAACGTGCTGGGCAAGCACGTCCCGCAGCGTCCATCGGTGGTGTGGGGTTCGGGGCGCGCCCTCGGCGTACGCGTACGGGAACTGCTGGGCGACGACGCGGCGCGCCGCGCAATCGTCCTCGGCTACGCCGAGACGGCGACGGGGCTCGGGCACTCGGTCGCCGACGGCCTCGCGCTCGCGACCTACCTGCACTCCACCCGCAGGCCTGTCGAGGGCGTGGCCCGCGCGGGCGGCTTCGAGGAGTCCCACTCGCACGCCACCTCGCACCTGCTGCTGCCCGAGGACCCGCGCCTGCTCGCGGGGGACGGCCCGCTGGTCCTCGTCGACGACGAGTTCTCCACGGGGAACACGGTCCTGAACACCATCCGGGCGCTGCACGAACTGCACGCGCGGGGGCACTACGTCATCGTCGCGCTCGTCGACATGCGCTCGCCGGGCGACCAGGGGCGGCTCGAGGAGTTCGCGCGCGAGATCGGGGCGCGGGTCGACCTGGTGGTCACGGCACGCGGCGCGGTGCGGCTGCCGGACGGGGTACTCGAGAAGGGGCAGGCGCTCGTCGCCGCGCACGAGGGCGAGCGGCTTCCCGCGCCCCGCCGTGAGCGTGCCGAGCTCGTACGCATCGACGACCTCGGCTGGCCGCGGGGCCTGCCGGACGGCGGACGGCACGGATTCACACCGGAGCACCGGGAGCGCCTCGAAGCGGCACTGCCCGACATGGCCGCGCGCCTCGCGCCGCACCTCGGCGAGGGACGCGTACTCGTCCTCGGCAACGAGGAGTTGATGTACGCGCCACTGCGCCTCGCCACCGAACTGGAGGCGGCGGGCGCCGACGTCGCGTACTCCACCACGACCCGCTCACCCGCCCTCGCCGTCGACGACCCCGGTTACGCGATCCGCAGCCGCCTCGTCTTCCCGGCGCACGACACGCCGGCGGACGGGCCGGGGGAGCGGTTCGCGTACAACGTCGCGGGCGGCGGCTTCGACACGGTCGTCGTCGTGCTCGACTCGGTGGGCGACACGGCCGAACTCGCAGGCCCAGGCGGCCTGTTGGAGCGGGTCGCCGAGTACGCGTCGCGGGTGGTCGTGGCCGTGGTGCCGTCGTACGTTCCTCAGGAAAGGTCCTCCATGCCGTTGCCCGAGCCGCTGCGCGGCCCCGCGTTCTCCTCGTACGCGCCGGACGAGGTGGGGTGGCTGCTCCAGGACCTGTCGGACGTACAGCTGGAGGCGCCGACCGAGGAACGCGAGGAGGCCATTCAGGGCGGGGGCGCGCACTACGCGGAGTCGCTGCCCGTCGAGTACCAGCCCAACGCCCAGTACCAGGAGTTGTTCCACGCGGCCCTCGAGGCGTCCGCGGGGCGAATAGCCCACGCGGTGGGTGTGGTCACCGAGACGGTGCTCGCCGAGCGCTCACCGCGCCCGGTCCTCGTGTCGCTCGCGCGCGCCGGGACGCCGGTGGGGGTGCTGATGCGGCGCTGGGCGCTGCGGCGGCACGGCCTTGAACTGCCGCACTACGCGGTGTCGATCGTGCGCGGCCGTGGCATCGACGCGAACGCCCTGCGCTGGCTCGCCGCACACCACGATCCGGCGGATGTCGTGTTCGTCGACGGGTGGACGGGCAAGGGGGCCATCACGCGCGAACTCGCGGCCGCGGTCGCCGAGTTCGATGGCTTTGACCCGGAGATCGCCGTGCTCGCCGACCCGGGCTCGTGCGTGCGCACGTACGGGACGCGGGAGGACTTCCTCATCCCGTCGGCCTGCCTCAACTCCACGGTGTCCGGGCTGATTTCGCGGACGGTGCTGCGCTCCGATCTGGTCGGTCCCGACGACTTCCACGGGGCGAAGTTCTACTCCGAGCTGGCCGGCTCGGACGTCTCGGAGAGGTTCCTCGACGCGGTGGAGGAGCGGTTCGCGGAGGTCACCGAGTCGGTCGACGCCGAGGTCAAGGAGTTGCAGGGGGCCGACAGGGCGCCCACGTGGGAGGGCTGGGCGGCCGTCGAGCGGATCAGCGAGGAGTACGGGATCCGCGACGTGAACCTGGTGAAGCCCGGGGTCGGCGAGACGACGCGGGTGCTGCTGCGGCGGGTGCCGTGGAAGATCCTGGCGCGGGCGGACGCCGGGGCGGACCTCGACCATGTGCGTCTGCTGGCGGAGCAGCGTGGGGTACCGGTCGAGGTGGTGGGCGAACTCCCGTACACCTGCGTCGGGTTGATCCATCCGAAGTTCACGCGCGGGGCGACGGGGACGGACGGCAAGGCGGTGGCGGCCAAGTGACCACGCCCGTTGTCGTCGCGAGCGATCTCGACCGTACGCTCATCTACTCCGCCGGTGCGCTCGGCCTGACGATGCCCGACGCCGAGGCGCCGCGGCTGCTGTGCGTCGAGGTGTACGAGGGCAGACCTCTGTCGTACGTCACCGAGGACGCCGCCGAGATGCTGGTCGAGCTGGGGCGGCGCGCGGTGTTCGTGCCCACGACCACGCGCACGCGGGAGCAGTACGCGCGCGTGCGCCTGCCGGGGGCGGCGCCGACGTACGCGATCTGTGCGAACGGTGGGCACCTGCTGGTCGACGGGGTGTCGGATCCGGAGTGGCGGCGTGCGGTCGGGGAGCGGCTCGACTCGGAGTGCGCGCCGCTCGGGGAGGTGCGCGAGCGGATGGTCGCCGCGGCGGATCCGGCGTGGCTGCTGAAGGAGCGGGTCGCGGAGGACCTGTTCGCGTACCTGGTCGTCGACCGGGCGGCGCTGCCGGAGGGGTGGGTCAAGGAGCTCGGGGAGTGGGCCGACGGGATCGGCTGGGGTGTGTCGCTCCAGGGGCGGAAGGTGTACGCCGTGCCGAAGCCGTTGACCAAGGGGGCGGCGGTTTCGGAGGTTGCGCGGAGGGTCGGGGCGGGGTTGACGCTGGGGGCGGGGGATTCGTTGCTCGACGCGGATCTGCTCCGCGTGGTGGATCGGGGGTGGCGGCCGGGGCACGGGGAGTTGGCGGATGTGGGGTGGGTGTCGCCCGGGGTGACGGTGCTTGCCGAGCGGGGGGTTTTGGCGGGGGAGGCGGTGTTGCGGGGGTTCCTCGGGGCGGTGTGATGTGCGGGCGGCGACGGGTTTTTGGGGCCGTGCCGGGGTCGGCGCCTGTCGTTTCCGTTGCGCGGCACCGCTACGGGGCTCCGCCCCGGACCCCGCTGCTCAACCGCCGCAGGGGCTTGATCGGGTGCCCCATTTCAAGCCCCGCCGGCGATTGAGGCGCGGGGTCCGGGGCGGAGCCCCGTGGCGTGGGAGCCGGG